>NZ_JANUSD010000010.1:0-219726 GCF_024793945.1 Emticicia fluvialis | reverse complement strand
TAATAACAAGTTCTCAAGATTTACTTTAAGGGGTCTTCAGAAGGTAGGTATTGAGTTTGGCCTGATGGCTATCGGGCATAATCTGAGAAAGTGGGCAGCAAAACGCCTGTCTGAACAAGAAAACCAACAAAATTCAGTATCTACCGCTCAAAATAGGACTATTTATGTACTTTTTGAATCTTACCAGATAAAATATCGCTACGCCGCTTAGTAAAACCCGAATCCTTTCGATCTAAACTAAAAAAAGAAGCTGCCCCTTTTTGGACAGCCTCGACACACTGGCTGAATCAACATTCAGCCAAACCGGGGCAGATGCGCTACCAATAAATACCAATGACAAAAGGGTTTAGCCTTTCCCCAGAAACAAAACATCAAAATACTTCAGATTCCAGAATGGAATAAAATTGTACTTCAATTCCTGTTTTCTGATTTTGCCCAATGCAACTAACCTGCTGCCCGAAATATAAGGGTGATACACCAACGCCCACAGCAGCAATACAATGGCAAAAGTTTCGGCTGTAATCAAGCCAAGGTTTGATAAGAGCATCAATACCATAAAAGGTGACAGTATCAGCACATAAAAATTGAGCATATTTTTTAGCGATTCCATAGCGTTGTTTTTTCTACTAATGTAAACCTTTTCTGCAATCGTTCCAAGTGCCGTTCAATAAATATTTTTATTTTTGAAGCCCCTCAGTTTGGCTCAATTTCAATTGAGTCAGTGTGTCTGCCGTTCTTAGAACGGCAGTATCAGAATTTAAGCATTCTACTTTAACTGCCATTGCAGCATCCAGTCATAAATCTCCGGTCTTTCGTAGAGAAACTGAATGCCATGCCCTTCGTTTTCCAGCCTTTTAAACGCAATATTTCCGCCGCAAGCCTTCAGGGCTTTTACAATGCGCTCGGTCTCGTTTATGTCAACAATAGTATCTGCCGTGCCATGATACGTATAAATGGGCATATCTTTCAGGTTTTGGCATAGTTGGTCCAGTTCATTTTCACCCACCCACCCACACAAAGGCACCAGCGCTGCCAGTTTACTGGCGTGGGCGGCTCCGGCCACAAAAGCACCATTGCCACCCAGGCTTATGCCTGTCAGGTACACACGGGTTGGGTCAATTCTGTATCGGGTTTTCAGTTCATCATACAGCGGGTCAAACCAGTTGTCGCTGCCCCAGCTTTTGCCATCAGGGCATTGTGGTGATGCAATTATAAAATCAAATTCTTTTCCCTGTGCAATCAGTTGCGGTATGCCATAGCCTTTCAGTTTGTTGAGGTCGTTGCCCCGGTGCGAGCTTCCATGCAAATAGATAATAACCGGATATGGCACAGTTTTTTTGTTGTAGTCCTTGGGTAAGTACAATAAATATTTATACTTCTCATGGGGTTTGTCTGGCATTTGTGCCAGCAGTGGGCAGGCCGCAAAAACCAAAAGATAACAGCATAAAAGCCAGAAATACAATAATGGAGCCCGAAAAACGCACATAGTAGCTTAATAATAATAAATTGATTATCAGTAATTTGTAAAACGCATGTAAGTGTATATGCAAATTTGCAATTTTTACTTGATTTAATTACAAATTAGCCACGCCGCTTTAAAACCATTACCATTGAAATTAATTTTTTTTTAATTTTATATTCAGCGTTATATTAGATTAATACAATAGCACAAGTATCTATAATCGACAGCTTTGATATGTTTTATCTACACAAGTTGCAGATTGGTCGCCTAATGAACGGTAGTCACTAAACTTTAAGTCTATTTGTTGCTCTAAATGATGTCAACGAAAAATAATCAATGAAGAAGCATCTATTTTTATTATCAATTGCCCTGCTGGTTTCGGTGGGCTTGTTTGCTCAGGGAGTAGAAGTTACCGGCAAAGTGCAGGAGGCCAAAACCAAAATTGCAGTGGTTGGCGCCAGCGTATTACTGATAAACCAGGCCGACAGCACCCAGCGAAAGGGTGTACAGGCAGATACCGCCGGTTTTTTCCGTTTCACGGGTGTGCAGGCAGGCGCCTACCTGTTGCGCGTTACGTCAATCGGGTATGACGACCTCCGCAGCAAAATAACCGTAGGCAATACCAACAAAAACCTGGGTGTGCTGATAATGGGCGAAAACGCCCGCCAGCTAAGCGAGGTAATTGTGCGCGAAAAGCAGATAAGGGTAGAACAAAAAGGCGATACTGTGCAGTTTAACGCCAATGCCTTTAAAACCAACCCCGATGCGTCGGCCGAAGACCTGGTGAAAAAAATGCCCGGCGTTACTATTGAAAACGGCGTGGTAAAAGCACAGGGCGAAGAAGTAAAAAAAGTAACAGTTGACGGACAGGAGTTTTTTGGCGACGATGCCACGCTGGCGCTAAAAAACCTGCCGGCCGAAATTATAGATAAAGTACAGGTGTTTGACCGCCTCAGCGAGCAAGCCCAGTTTACAGGCTTTGACGACGGTAACTCTGTTAAAACCATTAATATTACTACCCTGCAAGGCAAAAATAACGGCCAGTTTGGTAAGGTTTACGCTGGCTATGGCGAAAACGACCGCTATCAGTCGGGTGTGAGTATGAATCTCTTCAAAAAAGACCAGCGGCTAACTATCATTGGCCTGTCTAATAATATTAATCAGCAGAATTTTTCTAATCAGGATATCCTGGGTGTGCTTGGCTCGTCAGGTGGTGGTGGCTTTGGTGGCGGCGCAAGTGGTTTTGCCGGAGGTGGCGGCGCCCGTCCAGGCGGTGGCGGAGGAGGTGGAGGCTTCGGCGGCGGCGGACGCCCCGGTGGCGGTGGCGGCGGAACCAACGCCGGAGACTTTATGGTTGGCCAGCAACCGGGTATTGCCCACACTACGTCTATCGGTCTTAATTATAGCGACAACCTCGGCAAAAAAGTAAAACTGAACACCAGCTACTTTTTCAACTCGGCTAAAAACAGCAACTCAGGCTCTGCCAACCGCGAGTACCTGGGTACTATTCCCCAAACATATACAGAAACCAACGGTTCTGAAAACGACAACCTGAACCACCGCGTTACGATGCGTCTGGAATACAACATCAACAAAAATAACTCTATTATATTTACACCGCGTATTAGCTGGCAGGATAACGACACCTACTCTATGCAGGATGGCAAAACCATGTTGCAGGGTGCTCTGCAAAACACCACCAGTACTACGCGTAACTCAAACAATAAAGGTTATAACTTATCGGGTGAGGTACTTTTCCGCCACCGGTTTACCAAAGAGGGCCGCACGTTCTCGTTAAGTCTGCAGGATAACCTGAGCGACAGAACAGGCCTGAGCAGTCAGTATTCGCTAAGCCGGTATTTTTCACCGAACGACACCACCCAGATCATTAATCAGCAAACGCGCTCTTATACGTACAGCAACCGGGTGTCGGCCATTGCTACCTATACCGAGCCGGTTGGTAAAACAGGCCAGATTCAGTTCGACCACAACATATCATACAACCTGAGTACATCTGACAGGCGTGTCAATGCTTTCGACGAAAAAAACGATACTTATTCTATTCTTAACCAGTCTTTAAGCTCGGTTTTTGATAACGATTACCTTACCAACCGTACTGGTGTAAGTTATCGTATCCGCAACCAGCAGTCGTTTTTCACGGTTGGGGCGGCATATCAGAACGCCCAGCTGGCCAGCGAGCAAACCTACCCAACGGCTCAGAACGTGAAGTACACTTTCAACAGTGTGTTGCCCAATGCTATGTTCAACTACCGTTTTCAGAACAAAGCCAACATCAGGGTGTTTTACCGTACCAGCACCAATGCGCCTTCGGTTAATCAGTTGCAGGATGTTATCAACAACAGCAACCCTACGCAGCTTTCAACCGGTAACCCTGACCTGAAACAAGACTACAGCCACTCGGTTTCTTTCCGTTTTGGTTCAACACAGTCTAAAACAGCCCAGAGCTTCAATATATTTGGTAATTTCAGTTACTCAAACAATGCCATTGTGCAGTCAACCTTTATTGCCGATAAAGATTATCAACTGGCCGACGGCATCATTCTTTTCAGAGGGTCGCAGCTTACCAAGCCGGTTAATATGGATGGCCTGCTGAACGTTCGCTCTTTTGTAAGTTATGGTTTACCGGTTTCGGCCATTAAATCAAACGTTAATTTCAATGCGGGGGTATCTTACCTGAAGAACCCCAACCTGATAAACAACGTGAAAAGTTTTACCAATAACTATGGCATTAACGGTGGTGTGGTAATAAGCAGCAGCATGAGCGAGAAGTTCGACTTCACGGTGTCTTATTCGCCCAGCTACAACATTGTGCGCAACAGCTTGCAGGCTAATCTGAATAGCAACTTCCTTACCCAGAACACCAACGCCAAATTGAACTGGTTGTTTGGCAAAGGCTTTGTGTTACAAACCGAGGTGGTCAATCAGGCTTTCTCAGGTTTGGGTGCGGGCTACAACAGAAACTTTACTTTATGGAATGGCGGTTTGGGCTACAAATTCCTGAAAAAACAGGCAGCCGAGCTCCGGTTTAATGTGTTTGATATTCTGAAACAAAACAACAGCATCAGCCGTAACGTATCAACGGCCTATGTAGAAGACGTAAGAAACATGGTGCTGGGCCGATATTATATGGTTACTTTCACTTACAACCTGCGTAACTTCAGATTGTAAACCGCGCCATAATCAGACACAACAAAGCCCTGCCGACAAAAATGAACGGCAGGGCTTTATTGTTGTATTAATGGTTATGATACTCCAATTATTAAGTCTTGCATACAAATAAACCACGCAACTTATGGTATAAAAGGGTACATACCCGCAAAAAAACAGCCCGATAACCAACCTGAATCACAAAAAAACAATTTATTCACTCATTCCCCGCAACGCCATTCACTCATTCAGCGGAACGCCACCCGCTAATTCAGCGGAACGCCGCCCGCTAATTCGCTAATTCACTAAATCACTCAATCACTCAATCACTAATTCACTCAATCACTCAATCACTAATTCGCCATTCCTACTCATAAAACGGCAAAAACTTAGGCGGCATTTCTTTCAGTTTCGGTGGTGTAGGGTTAATCTTCCGGCCGTTCAGTACAGTTTCATAATACTCAATATACTTGCGGGTTGTGTGTGCCATAGTAAAGTTATCTGCTATGTACTCCGAGCACCGTTTGTTGTCGTAGCTATCAACATCCGCCAGCGCCTCAATCAGCACCGATTTCTTGTCTGACAGCACGCCCATTCCGGCGGGTACCAGTTCTGGCAACGACCCATACGGCGTGCCAAACACAGGGCTGCCCATATACATGCTCTCAATAATAGCAATACCGAAAGGCTCATGCCACAAAACCGGAAACAGCAAACCTTTTGAAGTACGCAGCAGCTGGTTTTTTTCTTCGCCGCCTATCATGCCATAAAAACTAATGCTGGGGTAGGGGGTAAACCGGAAGCCCATTTTAATATTGAGCCTGGTGCCGCCCAGCACAGCCAGTTTGTTGCCACTGGCCCGGGCTATGCTAATGGCCCCTTTTACGTTTTTTACGCGCCAGGCAGCCTTGGCCAGAAAATGCAGATGCGTACGCGGCACCTTAAAATCTGGTTTACCGTATTCTTCCAGTTTCAGGCCGTTATACACAAAGGCGTCAGACCCATATCTTTCTGCATGATTCCTGGATACAAAAACGGTGTTTTCGTCGCACGCTTCAAAGTCGTTTTTGTTACCTTGTATCATTACAATATAAGGTTTCGACAACGGCTCTTTTGGTTTTTCGTAAAGATGCACAATGTCTGTTTCCTCAGGAATTTGCCTTGCCAGCGGTATTTCCAGGTTGTAATGTATAACCTTTGCAAAGCTGCTCTTTGTACCTTCGGGTGCAATAAATGTAACTTTATGGCCCATTTTTGTTAATTCTTCGCCCAACCACCAAATAATACGTTCAGTACCACCATATTTAGTCACAGGCAAAACAGAGTTACTCAAGATTGCTATATTCATTTAAACTTATGTTATGGATTTTCAGCAAAGATAAACTTAATATCATTGATATTGAAAACGAAAGATTAGGGTAGTGTTATTTGTTTGTCGGAATATTTTTTTTTATATTAACAATAACCAGTGTTTTAAATCAGTTTTTTCTGTTCGGGCTAACGGTAAATAAAAAATAAGGAAAATCTTTTAAATATAAATTGTCAATGTCGTATATTTACGACATAATTCAAGTCAAACCCCATGACATACGCTAAAACCAGTCTTTTTGATGTGCAGCAGCAGGAAATCGCCCAGATTGCCAAGGCTTTGTCGCACCCGGCGCGTGTGGCCATTATTCAGTTTCTGGCAAAAAAGCAGGTGTGTGTATCGGGCGATATCTCTAACGAACTACCCCTAAGCCGCACCACGGTGTCGCAACACTTGCAGGAGCTGAAAGAGCTGGGCATTATTCAGGGCGAAGTTAGCGGGCAGCATGTTTGCTATTGTCTGGATATGCAGGTGGTAGCGCGTGTAAAAACGCTATTTCAATTGTTTTTTGAATCGGCTCTGGCTACTCCGCAGGCAGAGTGCTGTTAAAAATTTTTTGCACATATTTGTCGTATGTTTACGTCATACATCATAAAACTTAATCTAACAATGACAAACACAGAACAAAACCTGAAACAATTGGTACAGGAAAAGTACAGCGAAATTGCCTTGCAGGATGCAGACCTGAACCGCGCCTCGTGTTGCGGAGCAGGCGGCTGCTCAACAGAGGTTTACAACATCATGGCCGACGATTATACGAATCTGAACGGCTACACCACCGATGCAGACCTGGGCCTGGGCTGTGGTTTGCCCACGCAGTTTGCCCGCATAAGCAAAGGCGACACCGTGGTTGACCTGGGCTCGGGTGCCGGAAACGACTGCTTTGTGGCGCGTGCCGAAACCGGAGAAACCGGCCGCGTAATTGGTATTGATTTTACGCCTGCCATGATTGATAAGGCGCGTATCAACGCCGCAAAGCTGAATTATACCAATGTGGAGTTCCGTCAGGGAGATATTGAGGATATTCCGTTGCGAGACAACCGCGCCGATGTGGTTGTGAGTAACTGTGTGCTTAACCTGGTGCCCAACAAGGCAGCCGTTTTTGCTGAAATCAAGCGTATCCTGAAACCCGGCGGGCATTTTAGTATTTCAGACATTGTACTGACTGGCCACCTGCCCGAAAAACTGAAAGAGGCCGCCGAAATGTATGCCGGATGCGTAGCCGGGGCTATTCAGAAAGATGAGTACCTGCAAATGATTACAGATTCCGGCTTTCAGAACATCGTAATTCAGAAAGAAAAGCCTATTATTGTGCCTGACGATATTCTGGCCAATTACCTGAGCCCGGCAGAAATTGCTGAGTTCAGAAACAGCACGTCGGGTATTTTCAGCATAACGGTTTATGCCGAGAAAGAGGGCCTCAATTGCTGCACTCCGGGGGCTGGGTGTTGTTAGTATCACGGATTGGTAATCCGTGTTTCGTACTACGGATTGATAATCCGTAGGGGGGCATATACAAAGCCCCACATAATTTTTATCTTGCCATAAAAACAAAATATTTGCGCAATGAAGAAAGTACTGGTGTTATGCACGGGTAACTCATGCCGTAGCCAGATAGCCCACGGATACCTGAATCAACTGGCAGCCGGGAAGGCCGAAATTTTCAGTGCAGGCGTAGAAACCCATGGGCTAAACCCGGGCGCCATAGCCACCATGCTTGAAGACGGCATCGATATCAGCGGGCATACCTCAAACAATGTTGATGAATACGCTCATATTGATTTCGACTACGTAATTACTGTATGCGACAACGCCCTTGAACGCTGTCCGGTTTTTCCTGGTGCAGTGCTGCAGTTGCACCATAATTTTCCGGACCCATCCAAATTTAAAGGCGCCTCAGAAGAAGAAAACAAGGCGGAGTTCCGCCGGGTACGTAATCTGATAAAAGAGTATCTTCAGAATTTTGCAGATAACAACCTTTAACAGGGTGCGCCTTCGTTGCTCGTACATTTACCCTAAAACGCACATTTTATGAAGTGGATAACCCGCGAAAAACCCAAAATAGACCGATTGGCCTGCCCCTGGCTTATCAGGAAATTTGTAGATACCCGGGCTGAGTTTATCTATGTGCCGTTTCATGAGGTAATTCCGAAGTCGGTCGAGCTAAATGCTATTCCTTTTGATATCCCGGGGGTAGAGTTTACGCATTACAATGACCGCTGTACTTTCGACTACATCGTCAGTAAATACAACATTCAGGATAAAGCCGTTGGTATTATGGCCGATATCGTAAGAGGCGCAGATACCGACAGATATGAATTAACTGATGAGTCTGCCGGGCTGATGGCCATTTCGGCGGGCCTTTCTTACAATATCTCTGACGACTACCAATTGCTTGAGCAGGGCTATATTATTTATGATGCCCTTTACAGTTGGGCTACGCATCTGTATAAGCAGAAACACTTACAGAATAGTCCGTTTGAAGACATGCTGCACAAAGTGTATCAGAACCTGCTGAAAGAGACCGACAAAAAGAAAGTACCCGAATGGGTAAAAGAACTGAAACACATTATTCAGGACCAGATTGATGCGCAGTTTAGTTTCGACCTCCGCAAAATATCAGAAGAGCTGGCCATTAATCCATCCTATCTCTCCCGCGAATTTTCAAAATATTTTGATGACCTCAACTTTGGCGAGTATATACGCAAACGGCGTATCGAAAAAGCCATAGACCTGATGCAACAAACCGACTACACCCTTACTGAAATTGCCTATCTGACGGGCTTTTCAGACCAGAGCCATTTTACAAGGTCGTTCAGGCAGCATACGGGTAAAAATCCGCTATCGTTCAGAAATAATCTTCGTAAAGGTAAACCAGATACAAATAGGTAAAAAGCGTGCAATTTCTGTAATGCTGCGGTAACTAGTTTTGTGCCACATCAAAACAAAAACAATGGCATTGAAACATTACCTGGCAACCTTATTTTTATGGTGTAGCATTCTTACTTTCGGGCAGAACAAACCACCAGAGCCAACGTATCCGCGTGTTACTGGTTATGTAGGGGTTATTCATCCGGTTATTACTTTCAGCAGGCAGAATACCCTTAACTTTAAAGACAACTATGTGGTGGGTTTCCCGGTAGGTCTTAACCTCTGGAAAACCCCCAAAGCAGGTTTTTCGCTTGAAATCGTCCCCCTTATCTTATCCGAAAAAGGCACCAGCCGGGTAAGCAATCTGCTTATTCATCCCGGTGTGCTGGTCGCGCTGGGCAAAGGTTATACTTTTGCCGGCCGGGCAGCCTTTGAAACCTCCGGCCGCTATGGGCTTACACCCGTACTTAATAAGGTAGTAAAGAAAAACAAGCATTCGGGCTATTACATCGCATTACCTTTGCCATTGCGTTTTGGTAATGGCCGCCCTGCATCTTTTACCCTTGGTTTTCAGTTTGGTTTGAACTTTTAATACATACCCACCAGTAGATAACAAAAAAGGTAACCTAAAAGGCTACCTTTTCTTATTGAACAATTCTCTTACCACTCTCTGTTACTTCAAAACCAATTCCTCTCGTTCAATTTCCTGCGCTTGCTTGTTGGCTTCTTTATAGCCGTTTGAAGTAAGCAAATTCTTTTGTTTATAGTTTCGGTGCCTGTTACCCAGTGTTACATCAAAAACAACTTTGTTGGCTTTAGGGACACCTGAATGTGCTTTGTAATTACGGTGATTATCCAACGGGTTGGTTGAGTAATCGTTTGAAATCGCAATCCTGCTCGATTCCGCCTGCTTACTTTTTTTGGCCAGCAGCATATTCTGCTGTTTATAGTTAACCGGCTGCGAAGCCTTACTTTGCGCGTATGCGGTAGATGCAACGGCCATAGCCGCCAACACCACCAGGGTGCTTATTTTAGTTCTCATTTTTTTTCGAATAATTTTTGTTTGTACTACCTATACAACGGGTATAAGTACTCAAAAGTTGCAGAAAAAATGAGTATTAATATTTTTTTAAGGTGAGTATTTGTACTTACATACCTGATGGGTGAAGCGTTTCGGCCCGCGGCTATAATGCCAATAGATTTTTTGCAGAACCAGGTGTTGCAAAGATACAAGGTAAGCCTGAAAAAACGAAGCCACCCCCGCTTTTTTGCTTGAAAACCTACCCAAAAAAGCCACCACATTTTTTAAAAAAAACTCTTCGCAGGTCTTTTGAGCCTGACTATAAATTTCTGTACCTTTGGTAAGCTCAAAAAAAATCGTGCTATTTATCCTAAAAAATCACTCTTAACAGCAGGAAGAAAAAATGAAAAACCTTTCAAAAACATTCTTATTATTACTACTACAGGTATTTGTTTTTAGTACCCAGGCCCAAAAAAACAAGGCATTTAAACCCAAAGAAGTGTATCAGTCGAAAGACCTGATCATTACCCAGATTGCCGATAATTCTTTCCTGCATGTATCGTATCACCAAACCAACGACTTCGGCAATGTGCCTTGTAACGGGCTGGTGGTCAGAAACGGCAATGAGGTTATTATTTTTGACACACCCACTAAAGACAAAAGCGCCGAAGAACTCATAAAATGGGTTACAGAAACGCTACATTGCCAGATAAACGCGGTTATTCCTACCCATTTTCATACCGACTGCCTCGGTGGGCTCAATGCGTTTCATCAACATAACATTCCGTCTTATGCCAGTTTTAAGACAATTGAGCTGGCAAAGGAAGACAAAATGCCTGTGCCGCAAAACGGCTTTAAAGACCTGTTGACCCTGAAAATTGGCAAAAAACGGGCAACAGCCAGGTTCTTTGGCGAAGGCCATACCAAAGACAACGTAGTGGGTTACTTTGCGCCAGACGACGTCATGTTTGGTGGCTGCCTCATCAAAGAAATAGATGCCAGCAAAGGTTATCTGGGCGACGCCAACGTGGCCGAATGGTCGGCCACGGTTGAAAAAGTAAAAGCCGCTTACCCGAAAGCAAAAATTGTGATACCCGGGCATGGCGAATACGGCAATCAGTCATTGCTTGACTACACCATTCAATTGTTTAAGTAGCACCCCAATATGTGTTTTTTAGGCATAATCTGCTCATAGTATTATACCACCCGCCCGGCTTACTTTTAGGTATAAAGTAGTCCGGGTGTTTTTTTGGTGGCTGTGTAATAAAATATTGTTGCTTCATGCCCAATAAAACAAGTTCTGTTAAGAATAATTAAAACTGTTTCTTAATTTTGGAAACTTAAAAAATGAAAACTCAATGACACAAAAGAAAGCCACGATTCCGGTTTGTGCCGTTTTTGATATTGGTAAAACAAATAAAAAGTTACTCGTTTTCGACCAGAATTATCAGATTCTACACGAAGAACAGGTGCAGCTTGATGAATCGCTCGATGACGACGGCTTTCCGTCAGACGACCTCCTGCAACTCACAAACTGGATTAAAAACAGCTTTCAAGTCCTGTCAGAAAACCCCAACTATGATATCAGGGGCCTTAATTTCTCGGCCTATGGTGCAAGCCTGGTACACCTTGACGGCAACGGAAAACCCCTGGCAGCCTTATACAATTACCTGAAAACCCTGCCTAAAACACTTCGTAATGATTTTGTAGAAAAATACGGAAGCGATATCTACCGCCAAACTGCTTCGCCAGACCTCGGCATGCTCAATTCGGCTATGCAGTTATACTGGCTCAAAAACCAGAAGCCTTCGCTTTTTCATCTCATTCGTCATTCATTACATCTGCCACAGTATTGTAGCTTTTTGTTTACCGGCCAGCCCGTTTCCGAAATCACCAGCGTGGGTTGCCATACCCTGCTTTGGGATTTCGAAAAACACAATTACCACGCCTGGGTAGAGGCAGAGCATTTGCATTCGGTGCAGCAAAAACCTAAACTTACCAATGAGGTAGTGGTAGATACCGCCACAGGCCGGGCTATAGGCATAGGTGTGCACGATAGTTCGTCGGCATTGGTGCCATACCTGCGTACTTTTGACGAAGAGTTTGTGCTGCTGTCAACTGGTACCTGGGCCATCAGCCTTAATCCGTTTAACGAAGAGCCGCTTACCACTGCCGAAATGGCCAAAGACTGCCTGTCTTACCTGAACTATGAGGGCAAACCGGTGAAGGCATCCAGAATTTTTGCGGGCAATGAGCATGAACGGCAGGTGAAACATCTGGCCGATTATTTCAATGTAAATGTTAATTATTATAAAGAGGTAAGGTTTGATACCAACCTGATTATGCACCTCCGCAAAAAATACAAACAGGCCACCCCCGAAACAGCCGACGTAACGCTAGACAGCCCCTTTGTAGAACGCAACATTAACCTCTTTAAATCGTACGAAGAAGCCTACCACCAGTTTATGCTAGACCTGGTGGCGCAGCAGATAGCCTCTTTACGCCTTACCATAGGCCGAAAGGGCGTACGCAAGATTTTTGTAGAAGGCGGTTTCTCTAAAAACGAAATATTTATGAATCTGCTGGCCGATGCGTTTTTTCACAAGCAGGTTTTTGCCTCAGAAATTGCGCAGGCATCGGCATTAGGCGCTGCGCTGGTTATTCATGAACACTGGAACTCCCAACCCATACCCGAGCAGATTATTCGTTTAAAGCGTTATTATTAAAATTACCGCAATGTATTTAGAATCGGGGTATTTAAACTGCCAATAAATGAAGAGATTGGGTTGAACCATTCAGTTCAGCATCTTCAAGTGTTTTGGTACAAAACTGAATCTCAACCTGTTTCTCAAATCATTCAAAAAGTATTACAGGTGGCTTGGCCACCCCGGGTATTTTACTGAAAAATCAGGAAATGCCCAACCCTCTCTAAAAAAAAGGAGGGAAAACAAAAAAGAATCGAACATAAAAATGAAAGCATTAACCTTACAGGAAGCAGGAAAGTTTGAGTACCAATTGGTGAGCGAGCCTGCTCCCTTACAACCACACGAGGCCCTTGTAAAAGTACACCGCATAGGTATTTGCGGCACAGATTACCACGCTTATCGCGGTCGGCAGCCTTTTTTCTCTTATCCACGCATTTTGGGCCATGAGCTGGGAGTTGAAGTGATAGAAACCGGCACTGCTGTAACCAACGTTAAACCCGGCGACCGCTGCGCCGTTGAGCCTTACCTGCACTGCGGGCATTGCCAGTCTTGCCGTAACGGCAAAACCAATTGCTGCGAAAACCTGCAGGTGCTGGGCGTGCATACCGACGGCGGCATGACAGAATACCTGAAACTGCCTGCCGGCAAACTTTATGCGTCGGCTCAACTGAACTTTGAGCAACTAGCCCTGGTTGAAACCCTGGGCATTGGCTGCCATGCCGTTAACCGTTCAGGAATTACCACGGCCGACAAAGTGCTGGTAATAGGGGCGGGGCCCATAGGGCTGGCCTGTTTGCAGTTTGCCAAAATTAAAGGTGCAAAAGTGGTGATGCTGGACGTAAACGAGGCCCGCCTGAATTTTGCCAGCAATACCATGCAGGCTGATGCCACCGTATTGGCCTCAGACAACAGCCTGGAGGCCATTAAAGCGCACTTGGATGGCGATATGCCCACGGCCATTTTTGATGCCACCGGCAACCCCGGCTCTATGATGCGTACCTTTGAAATGGCGGCTTTTGGCGGCAAAATTATATTTGTAGGCTTGTTTCAGGGAGACATGACTTTCTTTGACCCGCTTTTCCACCGGCGAGAACTCACCATTTTTGCCAGCAGAAATGCCCTGCCGGAAGATTTTAATAATATCATTCACTGGATGGAAGAAGGCCGCATTGATACCAACGCCTGGATAACCCACCGCGTGGCCTTTGCAGACGTGGCCGGTAGTTTTGAACACCTGCTGCAGTCGGGGCATGAACTGGTAAAGGCCGTGATAACGCTATAAAAGCTAATGAAAAAATAAAAAGTTCCTTAAGTACAATATTTTTTTTCATTTAAGCGTTAGACTACTAGATTCTTCAGGGGAAAGTTAGTACCTTGTGAAAGGACTACCTAACCCCATTAAACCCCTTTAATGAAACCTTCAAAATACAACAGAGTGAAATTCCTCAATAAGGATAAATCGCTCTTTTTTTCAGTTCTGCGTTCAAAAGTAGATAGTTATTTCCACGAAAATCAGATTCAGAAAACAGGCGGACAAAAAATCATGGTAAAGGCAATATGTATGTTGTCTCTTTACCTGGGTTCTTTTGCGCTTATTTTAAGTGGGCAATGTACCTTATGGCAAATGTGGCTGCTTACCATACTGATGGGTGTGGGTGTAGCCGGAGTAGGTATGTCTGTAATGCACGACGCCATTCACGGCTCGTTTTCAGAGCATCACTGGATCAACCGCCTCTTTGGTGCCTCTTTGTACCTGCTTGGGGGTAATGTTTACAACTGGGAGATACAACACAACCGCCTGCATCATACGTTTACCAATATTCATGAGGTAGACGAAGACATCACCGGCAAGTTTCTGCTGCGGTTATCGTGCAGCGACAAACTCAAACGCATACACAGATTTCAGCATATTTATGCTTTCTTTTTATATAGCCTCATGACCTTGTCTTTTCTCTGGAAAGACTTCAAAGAAATTGCTTTATATAACGAGATGTCTAAAACCGGGCTTGTTAAGTCGTACCCGCGCAAGGAGATTTTCCGCCTGCTTATTGGCAAAGTGGCTTATATTCTGGTAATTGGTGTTTTGCCGATGGTGGTTTTAAATTTGAGCTTTGGCCAGTGGCTGATTGGTTTCATGACCATGCACGCCATAGCAGGGCTGATACTGAGCACCATTTTTCAGCTGGCGCACGTGGTAGAAGGCGCGCACCAGCCATCGCCCGACGAAAAAGGTAATATCGAAAACTCATGGGCTATTCATCAGCTCAATACCACTTCTAACTTTGCCAGTAGAAATTACCTGTTATCATGGTATATCGGCGGGCTCGACTACCAGATTGAACATCATCTTTTTCCGCATATATCGCACGTGCATTACCGATACATTTCGCCTATTGTACGCAGCACCGCCGAAGAATACGGCATACTCTATAACGACAAAGCATCATTCATTAACGGCCTCGACTCACACATCAGAATGCTGAAGCATCTTGGGAAGTTAACTAATTAGTGAATGAGTGATTGAGTGATTTAGTGAATTAGTGAATTAGTGAATGAGTGATTTAGTGAATGAGTGATTTAGTGAATGAGTGATTTAGTGAATGAGTGATTGAATGAATTAGCGGCCGCTAAATCATTCAATCACTCATTCCCCGCAATTATAGACGCTCATTTACACAATCACTAAATCACTCATTCGCTAAATCAGCGGAACGCCGCCCGCTCAATCACTAATTCGCTCATTCTCTCATTCTCTCAATCGCTCAATCACTAATTCACTCAATCCCCGCAACGCCGCCCGCTAATTCACTAATTCACTAAATCACTCATTCACTCAATCAGCGGAACGCCGCCCGCTCATTTACAAAAGCGTCGCCGGGTCCAGCAGGTTATTTTTGATGGCAAAAACAACAAGTCCGGCCGTGTTTCTGACACCCGTTTTTTCAAGCAGGTTGTTCCGGTGGCCGTCAACGGTACGAATACTGATAAACAATTTCTCGGCAATTTCCTGCGCGGTGTACTGGCGGCAGATGAGGTCAAGTACTTCCAGTTCGCGCTGCGTTAACGTAGATGGTATGTTTTGTGGTATCAGCAGCCGGGGTTTCTTGCCTGTCAGGCGGTCTTTCATGGTTTTCAGAAAAACTTCATTGAAATAAAAACCCTTCTCAATAACCGTTACAATGGCTTTTTCTACTTCGGCAGGCTCAACATTCTTAAACAGATAACCATTAATACCCAGCTCCATGAGGTGCGCCACAAAGCGGTCATCGCTATGCACTGACAACACAATAATCCTGATATCCGGGTAGTCGGAGTGCAGAATCCTGGTGGTTTCAATGCCGTTCAGTTCGGGCATTGACAAATCAAGCAACACAATATCGGGCTTTACCTCAGCAGTTTTAATGGCATCAAGTAAAGTCTTGCCGTTGTCGGCTTCTAAAATAATCTCCATTTTATCCAGATTATTAATGATGGCGGCCATCCCTTTTCTGAATAAAATCTGGTCATCTGCAATAGCAATTTTAATCATCTTCATAAGTATAGTATAGCAAACCTATACAGGTACTGGTTGACAAAGTTCAATTTGTATATAATCAGTAGCAGGTTGAAGACTGATATTAGGTACGTAAATACCTACAAATCCGGAATTTCAATATCCACTCTCAGGCCGGCACCGGGAGATGTATCAAACCTGGTCTGGCCGTTAAGCAGCCGGGTTCGGGCCTCTATATTTTTAAGACCAAGGCTTCTTTTCTGATACGCTTCTACAAAATCAAAGCCCCTGCCGTTGTCGGCATATTTAATGTATAGAAATGCATTTTCTTTCCTTATCGTTAGCGTTAGTTCTGTGGCTTCAGCGTGCTTTACAGCATTATTCAGTAACTCTTGTAAGAGTCTGTAAACGGCCAGGCTTTGGGTATTGCCCGGTTGTTCGGGTATTTCTACAGTCAGATTGATGTCAATTCCGGCAACGGCCATTACTTTTTCGCAAAGGCTTTCAATGGCATAAGGCAGGCCAAACTCTTCCAGCCCTTGTGGCAGCAGGTCGTTTGATATCCGCCTTACGTTGTCTATGATGTTATCTATCAGCTGTTTGTAGTCTAATGTGGTTAGTTGTGGCCTGGTGGGTAGCTCATTAACCATCAGCCGCATCACAGACAAAGAGGCACCCACCTCGTCGTGCAGGTCGCGGGCCAGCCTTTTGCGTTCTTGCTCAATGGCATCCATAGCGCCAAAAAACAGCTCGCGCTGATGCTTGGCTTCTGCTTCCTGAATACGAATGCGGTGTTCAAGCATCCGGCGTTGGTAAAGCACCATAAAAATTACAATACCGCAGGCCATCATTAAAAGCATCAGTGTACCACCAATTATCATCACATACATATCTAGTGGGGCTCCTGTTGTTGCGGGCTGTACCATAAACCAATAGCAATAAATATATAGGTCAAACCCAACAGGCAGGCATGAATTGCCCACGATAACATACTCAGGCGGAGGTCCATCCTCAATAGCAAATTTCCGAGTACAAATAAAAACAGACTCCCTGCAAAGTAAAACAGAAATCCGGCATTAATCCAAAACAAAGGAGATTTTTCTATATAAATAATCTCTAGCGTTTGAATCATCTTATAATAGGTTGCCAGGGCAAAAAATACAAAAATGATGCTTTCAAGCCCACGCGGGTAAGTATTGAACCCTGTAAGTGGTTGCACGTATATAAAATTAAGCACAGCAAGCACTGTAAAAAGCGCAATAGCCACATAAAAAACACCCTTTGGTATAAAATTTTGCAGATAGGTTTTATAGAACCAGCTGATAATGGCAAACTCAATGATGGTATAGAAATGCAGAAACGGCAGGTTGTTATTTAACAATTCAGCAGTAACGATTGACACCACCTCAGAAAAAAGCGCAAAGCATAAATAAACAGCTATGGCCTTCAGCTCTTTTGTCAGGTGTTTTTTTCTATACACAGCAATGGCAACCGGAAAAAGCAATATAACTGAAACATACGTTACCAGCCAAGTTGTAATTTTTACAAGCATCGGGTGTCTTTTTTAATAGTCAATTATATAACCCGGCGTCAGGCTGACAGCCCTGCCGGGTACATATTTTCAGAAAAAGGAGTTCTGGGGGGCTTACCTGTAAGCGCCACAACAAATGTAGCCCTTTTTTAAGGGGTTGCATACCCGTAAAAATACCTGTTTTATAGGTGTTATGGCAAATACGTAAAACTACGCAAGCGCAAAACAGGTATTTTTACCCGTAAATTATTTTAAAATTATGCCCATTTTTGCATGTTGGTTTTCCGGTACGCCTATTGTTATTTTGTGAGTCTTAATCAGGGTTGCTAAATCAGCAGCACAATGCTCTGCAAAAGATAGCCGGTAAAGCACGCATCAGATATTAATCCATATCAACGCACCACATTAAAAATATATTAGGGTTTGGCCTAACTAAGTCAGTAAATGTCTGCTTATCATTAGCGGCACATTTCTTCTTTTTATTTCTCTGCCTTTATTTATTTGGTTTACCTGCGCCGTACTAATTCTGATTTATTATTTATCTTTGCGCCCTGTCTTATTTTAACCTTAACAGGTACCACCTGATTTGCAGCCATGAGCGCCATTTTTGGAATCATCTTTACGTCTCCACCAGAATCTGATGCAGCCTTTGCAGCTATGCAACAAGCCATGGCACACAGGGCCAAAGACGGTAAAGGTACATATCATGATACCCGGGCGTTTTTAGCCACATACCAGCTTATTACGTCTGTGAGGCAGCATAACGAGCTATTGCCGTATCAGGAAGATGAATATGTAATTACCTGCGACAGCCGCCTTGATAACCAGAGCAACATCATAAGCCTGCTGGGCCTGCCCCATAAAAACCATGAAATAGCCGACGCCTGCCTGATACTGAAGCTATACCGTAAATATGGTAGCAACTGCACCGATTACCTGGATGGTGAGTTTGCCTTTGTAATCTGGAACAAAGAAACCAGAACCATCTTTGCAGCTACCGACCACATGGGTTTCAGATCTTTTTATTACTATTACAACGGGCATGCGTTTGTGTTTGCCAGCGAGATAAAAGGTATAACAGCCGCAAACCAGACCCCGAAAAGATTTGACAGGAACAATACCGTAAATAAGTTTATGGTTAATTTTGATGGCGGTACTTACGATGCCGACATCAAACAACTGCCTGCGGCTACCCGTCTTACCTGGAAGTGTAATGAGCCGCATTCTATTGGGCTTTACAAATACTGGCAGCTTAAAAAGCAGGGCAGGTATGCCTTTACTAACAATAATGACTGGGCAGCCTGCATGAGAGAACTCATTATCAATGCCGTTTACAAAAGGCTGGATACCGACAAGCCCGTGGGGATTTCGTTAAGCGGCGGGCTAGACTCCTCATTTCTGGCTGGTATTCTGGCCACAGAGCTGCAAAAAAAGAATAAGCCATTATATACTATTTCTAACGTATTAAGCCCCGATTACACAGGAACCCAAAAAGACGAACGCTATTATATGGAACTAATGGGTAAAAAGTATCCTAATATTCAGCAGGAGTTTATTGATTTTTCAGACGGTTCGGGGCCTTTCACTAATCTGGTCGATACATTTGAACGCCTCGAAGTGTTGGCCTATCCTTTTATTTATACAGATAAACGCCTGTTTGAAACCGCAAGCCAAAAAGGAATAGGTTTGTTTTTTAATGGTTTTGGCGGAGACTTCGCCATGTCTTACAAAGGCGATGGCCTGATATATGACCAGCTTAAAGCGGGTCAATTACGTGCGGCATTTAAATCTTTAGCCTTTATAGCCGCCGATAACAAAATATCATTTCTTCAGGCTTTCAGGACATGCATACTGGATAACTCTTTTGCCAGAAAACTGTACGAGCCTATTATTCCTTACCTTCGGCTAGAGAGGCAGGCTTTGCTAAGTAAAGAACTGGCACCTCTGGCAGCCGGAAAAGTAGCCTTCGGCGCAACAGCGTCAGTTAAAAAAAGGCTTGCCGCCATTATCAATACTGGTACCTTGGGTGGGATGCTTTTTAGTACGCAAAAAAAACTAAGTGCCTCTTACGGTATAGAAAGCACGGCTCCGTTACTTGATAAAAACCTGATGGAGTTTTTTATGGATATTCCGCCAGAGCAGTTTCTGGTAAATAACTGGCAGCGGTCTTTAATGCGCAGGGCTATGGACGGTTTTGTGCCACAGGAAATTCAGTGGAGAAAAGACAAGAAGCCATTTGTGCTTGATTTCACCGAAAAGTTCATTCAATCGCATACATATATAGATACTGTTCTACAAGATGCCAGCTATGAGCGCAGCAGGCAGGCACTTCATGTAGATCGTTTTAAGACGTTGTACGGGGCTATTCTTGAAGGCAAACGAAACAATACTGACTGCCGTATTGCTGCATGGGCAGTTGAACTGGTGGCATACCTACACTGGCTTGAGGCGAAAGGTTATTTTTATAAATAAGTTTAGTTTTCTAAAATAGAAATTCTAATTTTGTTTTACAGGATTTTTCTGATTCATTACTACCAGATTAAGCCATTTTTTATCAGATTTTCAGGCTTGGCTATCATTACCATCTTAAATTTTAATTTTCTGCCGGTTTTTTTTCAATTAGTAAATAAAATTATTCATATCTATTATTAACAAATTTTTTTATATCTATTATGGAAGTTAAAAAAGAAGTAAATTCAGAATTGCCAGTTAAAAAAAACTGGGAAACACCAAGGATAGTTGTTTTATCTGAGAATGTAATAAAAGGACGCGGTCAACCAGGTACTGACGGCGCGGGTACTGATACCGCTTCCTGATAATTATATCAGGTAACCAAACCTTTTAATGGTCTTCTGTTGGTAATTGACAATGGCATCTGCTTGTTCAGTACTTAGCTCATTAACCCAGTTACCTTGCAGGCCGCTTCTAAAAAAATCAGGGGTTTCAACGCTGAATTTCTTCTGTTTTCCCCAATTTTTCGAAAACTGCTTTGGTTATTGCATAATACATTTATAATTAACTGATTAGCAGGTGTTTACAGTTGGTTATATTTTTATTTGAGTGACCCAGCGATTAACCCGGAAAAAAGTAAAAAATATTTATCTATAAAATTTTTATAATTGTATTATGGAAGATTCAAATGTAGTAAAAGCAGAATTGACTGTTAAAAAAACCTGGGAAACACCGAGAATAGAACTTTTATCGGCGGACATAATAGAAGGGTCATCTAATACAGGCAATGATGGTGGCGGAGTTTCAACCGGTTCATGACCGGATAAACTAATAGCCAAAGCGGGTCATTACTTCACTGTGGTTTTGTATTAAGGTTTCCACTTCCTGGGCACTTAGCTCATTAACCCAGTTACCTTGCAGGCCGCTTCTAAAAAAACTAGGGGTTTCAACGCTGAATTTCTCGTTGAAACCTTTTTCATTTTCCTGCTTTTTCAGTTTATCAAAAGCAGTAGCTTCAACGGCAGCCCTGATGGCATCATCGCTGTATTCAGTTACGCCTGTATAAACCAGTAATTGCTTAAATACCTGAAAGGGGTTTTCGAGCATATCTTCATACCTGACAACATATACAGGAAATTTCGGGCCGTTGGTCCAGCTCTGCACATGCGAACTCCAGTCTGATAAATACTGTCTGAACTGATTACGATTGTTCAGATTACCATGTTGCGGCACAAAAAAACCTGCTTTATTGCAAAGCAGAGTTAAAGCATAATGAATAGGTTTATTTAAATGATTGGCCAGAGAAGCAACAATATCAAGCGGATTTCTGATAAAATAAATGGCACAAAGGCTTGCATCTTCAGGTACTATGGGTGTAGTGCCGTTTGCCTGCACAAAAGCATCATGAATTTTTATATACAGGTTTTCTGTTGAATCAGCAGCAATTTTTCTAAAAACCTCCGGCTGCAGTAATTTGGCTTCTTCGTCATAAAGATACCGCGAGTCAATTCCGCTTACGCTCTCAAATATATCTCTCGACGAATAAATCATCTGGAAACGAAGACGGTTAATATCTAAATTGCCTTTATTGGCAAGTGCCGACAAAAACAATCTGAACCAGGTATTGCCACTTTTGGGATATGAGGCCAGCCATACAATTTTACGAAGTGTGTCTTGCATAGGTTAGCAAATTTTGGTTTCAATAAACTTTACCATTTCATCAATCGAATCCTGGTGTACCGAGCGCCTGATACGGTACCCGGTTTTGTTTTTAAGAAAATTGCTAAGCACATTAAACACCAGTTGCCTTTTATTGAAAGATTTACCATGCAGGCTATCTGTGTGTGCTTTAAACAAGCTGGCATAGGATACACCTGCTGTATAGGCGCTTTTTTGGATGGTAGCCTCTAATAAAAAAATGGTTGTTGCTGCCTGATACGGGTAACTCAAGAATTCATCATGAATGAAAGTATTGTATTTGGGCAATTGAGGCCGTATTCTCATGCTTTCATCCGGCTTCCCCAATTGAAGTATTTTGTAGGCATCTTGCCATAATTTTATAGTAGCATAACCTGCCAGTATTTCTATTTCTCGTTTGGCGTTGTGGCGCATAACGCACATATCATCAGTAAATACTTGATAACCTCTTTGCTTTAGTGATGCCAGAAGGGTAGACTTGCCTGCTCCGCTACGCCCTACAAACAAAACCACCTGGTTGTTATAGATAATACCTGATGCTTTCAATGGTATCAGATTTCTCTGAAACAGTATCTGTGGCAAAACCTGATTCAGTAAAAAATGTCTGATGCTTTCAGCGTCGGCATTTTTAGCCGGGTCAATCCATATTTCTTTACCATCTCTTGCATAATAGCCTGCCACATTCGGTAACCTGAAAATGTACTCATGGGCACTTGCCATATAGCCGGGGCCAATTTCTGTTACCTGCGCTGTTGGCTGGTCTGGTACCGGGCCTATTCTGATGCTGAGGTCTGCCGGGGTGGCATCGCCCGGTACCAGTTCAGGCAATGGCAGTTCAGAGCTTATGCTGATACCACAACCTTTATAAATATAAGAGACCATTCTGATAGATTCTGAAAGGCAGATACCACCTGCCATATAAACAAAGCGACAGAATGGGGTTTCTGCCTCGTAAAAGTTTGTATCAATTCTTGTGCTTACTTACCCCAGGTTTCTGGTTTTCTGCGCCATTTTTTAAGCGATTCCAACGATTCAGCCGATATATAATTCTGCTTGATGGCCTCATCTATCAAGGCATTATAATGGCTCAGCGTTACCAGCGGCACCTGTTTGTCGGCAAAGTTCTGGTCGGCTACTTTAAAGCCATAGGTAAAAATGGCTGCCATGCCCACCACTTCAATTCCGGCGGCGCGCAGGGCGTCAACGGCTTTCAGAGAGCTGCCACCTGTTGATATCAGGTCTTCAATAACCACCACTTTCTGTCCTTTTTCAATACGGCCTTCAATCTGGTTGCCCATGCCGTGTTCTTTCGGTTTGGGGCGCACATAGGCAAACGGCAGGCCAAGCGCCTCGGCTACCAACGCGCCTTGCGGTATACCGGCAGTGGCTACACCAGCTATGAGTTCGGCCTCAGGAAAATGCTTTTTAATGGCCTTCGCCAACGATTTTTTAATAAATGTTCTTGCTTCCGGGTAAGACAACGTTACGCGGTTGTCGCAATAAATGGGTGAGTTCCAGCCTGAACTCCATTGAAACGGCTGGTCGGGGCTTAATTTTACGGCCTTGGTTGATAACAGATAAGAAGCAATTTTACGCGAAGTGTTCATTCAGATATTATATTAGGTAGCCTGAAGGCAAAAAATGTTACTGGTTATATATTTCAGGTAAAGCCTTTAACAAGGTTTGTACCTTAAATTTCAGGTTTTTAGAGAGAATTTGTGTTTTCTTAAGTTTGCAGAGACCCATCGCGACGATATATCTGTAGAAAACACCTTGATACTAAAGGTGAATCCTGTAAGGACGGTATATTAATCCATCGTCCCTGCGGGACTTGAATTTTTCTAAGGAATTTATTCTACCGATAGATCATCCCTACGGGATAACGAAGTGGTGAATGTCAGAAAATGTTTTGAGTTAATCTCAACCCTTATTTTACAATTCATCAACTCTCTTTTGATACCTTCATTACCAGAATCTTGTCAATCCGGTTTTTGTCCATGTCAATAATTTCAAATTCGTAGTCTTCCCATTCAAATTTATCGCCGGTGTCGGGTATCTCTTTCAATATGTTCAGGGCAAAGCCGCCCAGGGTATCAAAGCCGGTGTATTCGCGGCGATTGTTAATCTGAATATCAAAATGATTCAGAAAATCATCAAAAGGCAGGGAGGCATCCACCAGAAAACTACCGTCTTCACGTTCAAAAATCTCGTAGCTAAACTCATTATCTACCGAAATATCACCCACCAAAGCATCCATAATATCGTTCAGGGTAATCATACCCAGCACGCTGCCGTATTCGTCCACAATAATACCCACATGGATACGCTCCTCACGGAATTTCTCCAAGGCCTGGTACGCATGGTTGTTTTCAGGTATAAACAGGGGTTCTTTCAGCACCTGTTCCAGGTTTCTCAGTTCAGAGTCCAGGTCTTTGCCCAACAGGTTTTTTATATACAACAAACCAATAATATTGTCGATACCGTCTTTACAAACCGGATACACCGAGTGCTTGTATTCTATAATCTTGGCTTTGTTTTCTTCAACGCTGTCTTCTACGTCCAGCATTGTAATTTCGTTACGGCTGGTCATCAGGGTGGTAATTTTTCTATCGCCCAGATGAAAAACGTTCTGCACAATTTCCTGTTCAATCTCGTCAATGGCTCCGCCGGTTGCACCTTCCTGAATCATCGATTTTATTTCTTCTTCAGTTACTGCAAAGTCAGACTGCGTAATGCCGAACATCTTAAAAATGAGGTCGCTGCTTCTGGTGAGCAGCCATATAAACGGAGAAGTAATTTTCGACAGGATGTTCATCGGCGCGGCTACCGCTTTGGCTATGGCCTCGGGGTTTGCCATGCCTATACGTTTGGGTACCAGTTCGCCCAGTACCAACTGTACAAAGCCGATAATGAGTACAATAAGCCCCACCGATACTTCATTGGCATAAAGTGGCGGGAAACCCCAGGCCAGCAGCGTATCGTGCAGGTGTAGTGTCAGGCTGTCGCCTGAAAAAATACCCGTCAAGAGACTGATGAGGGTGATTCCGATTTGAACCGTAGATAAAAAACGATTGGGAGAATTAGCCAGGTCTAGCGCTGCCTGCGCTCTTTTATCACCATTTTTGCTTGATATTTCTAGTTTAGTTTTGCGGGATGATACCAGGGCAATCTCTGACATAGAGAAAATACCGTTGAGTATTACTAAAAAAAGGATAATTAAAATTTCCATTTAGAAGTTTTTGGCCCGCCGGTAGGTGGGCCAGATGGTGATTAAAGTGCAAAATAATATGTTTTACAAATATTCTGAACGAAATGTGTATTATAATTTTTTTACGGCTTCAATAACTTTCAAAAAAATTACGAACTTTGCTGCCAGAAACAAATCTGCCTGAACAAAACCAATGGTTATCTTCATTGACGACAAACCTGTAAAGATTATAAGTAAAAATAAGTTCCATCATTTGCACGGCAATGACTTTGATATCATGCTGGATGCCCGACTGGAGCCACTCACCGAAAAACGGTTTAAAGGACACGTCATCATATTAAATACCTCTGCCGCCACTATTGAGAAATTCTTTCGCCTTTTGTGGACGGTGAAAGACTTCGACTTCCAGTCGGTGGTGTTTGTGGTAGACGACAAAACCAGCATTGAACAGCAGATAAAGGGCTATTATAAGGTAGTGAAGGCCGCCGGAGGCGTTGTTTTTAATGACGACGATAAAATACTGATGATGTATCGCCTCGGCAAGTGGGACCTCCCCAAAGGCAAACGCGACGACGACGAGAAGTCTAAAACCACCGCCATACGCGAGGTTGAGGAAGAATGCAACATAAGTGTGATACTTGGTGAAAAAATTTGCACAACCTGGCACACCTATGCCATGGGCAATAACAAGATACTGAAACGCACCAAGTGGTATATAATGCAATGTACCGACGACACCCACATGAAACCCCAGACAGAAGAGGGCATTGAAGAATTAAGCTGGATGGACGAAAAACAGGTGCAGAAAGCCCTGCTTAATTCTTACAGTTCTATCCGTTATGTTTTTGATGAATTGAACAAGCAATAGTTTTTCGCGGTTATGTTTACATGATACACAGCAACAACAAGAATAGGCCACGCTACCGTTTGTCTCTGCTATATGGTTGGAACAAACGGGTGCCATGGTTTTTTCTGTTTGCTGCCTTGCAGTTATTCGCTTTCCGGTCGTTTGCACAAATCTGCAATGCCATTGAGGCTCCGTTCAGCCCCACAGCTCAGAACCGCATAATCGACTGGCAGAAATTCCCCGAATTTACCCTGCCTTTTACGCTGGTGTATGGCGGCCCCCGCTTTGGCGACGCCCAGCGGCTTCCGCTCAGGTATGGGTTTAGCCATCTGGCAACTTTTGAAAACGCCGACGCCACCCTGCCCAAACATCAAAGAGCGCTGGTATGGTATGGCGTAGCCTTTAACGGCGCAGACCAGCCCTGGTGGGCCTTGCGCAGCCCCTGGAATAACAATCTGGACGGCTACAAGGGCAGATGGCAGCACGAACTGAGTACCATGCCTGAAGTAGACCTGCTGGTGCCTGATATTGAACGGCAAATCAAAAGCAACGATTCTATTCTGATTCTGAAAAACCACCCCACAACCCCTGTTGCCTACCGGGGCCTTGACAATAACGCCTTTATAACCCAATACAAAAAAGATTTACAGGCCTTGTATGCCGAGGCCTTTTTGTTTACCAAAAACAATAAACCGGCCAGTATAGCAGGGTATTCAGACACCCCCATTCTGAATACCTACATTAATATACCCGGTAATAGCTGGCAGAAATGGACAACCGACCCCGGCCTGCTCAATTACCTGATGTACGATTTCAACCGGAACACCCTGGGCGGCGATGTGCTGGCCCGGCAGGATTTCCTGGCGCCGTCAGCCTATTATTATTATGACTACCCGCACCCACTGGCGCCCGACTACCTGGCCTACCTGCTTTTTCAGATAGAGGTAAACCGCGCCTGGGCGCCCGATAAACGCATCATTCCGTTCGTTTGGCTGCGTTACAGTTATGTAACCAATGCGGCTCAGAAGTTTATAAAGCCGTTTATGGCCGAAGCCACAGCCATTTTTCCGTTTTTCTCCGGTGCCAGTGGCCTCTGGCTGTGGGACGACCCCAACCTGTTTGCCAACAACGAAAACTTTTCTACCTACGAGTATTTTATTAAAGGCCTGCACCGCTTGTCGGCCTATAAAGAGATGTTCACGGGCAACTATCAGCTGGTAATACCTCAACCTGCTCATGCCTATGTTGATAACCGCAAGCCTATCTGGCGGGCAGTGGTAAAAAATAACCATTTGCTGGTGGTGGCGCACAACCCTTACGCCAAAGACGACAACGATGCCGTAATGGTAGAGGCCACCTACAACAACCAGAAGTTGTTTATACCATTAAAAGGCTACGAGATTTTTCTTTGCAGGTTTGATATGAACCTGCTAGGCCAGGAACCCGGCCAATTGCCCAATGTACTGAAGGTTTTTCCAAACCCAACAGAAGAAGAACTGCACCTCAGCCTGAACAGCCCGCAACCGCAAACCACCCGCATCAGCATGACCAATGCCGCAGGCAAAACCATTTATGAAGAAAACATCAGCCTGCAACAGGGGCAAAACATCAAAACCCTGAAAATCAACCACCTGCCTGCGGGTACGTACCTGATACGAGCCATGAACTTATCCACCAAATTCATAAAAAAATAATGCAATTTTATGCCTAATCAACTGATTCACGAAACTAGCCCCTATCTATTACAGCACGCCCATAATCCGGTTGAATGGTACCCCTGGGGAGAAGCAGCCTTGCAAAAAGCCCAGGCCGAAAACAAACCCATATTGGTAAGTATCGGCTATTCGGCCTGCCACTGGTGCCATGTAATGGAGCGTGAATCGTTCGAAAACCAGCAGATTGCCGATTTAATGAATGCCCACCTGGTGTGCATAAAAGTAGATCGCGAAGAACGCCCCGATGTAGACGCCATTTATATGGAGGCCTTACAGGCAATGGGCTTGCAGGGCGGCTGGCCGCTCAATGTTTTTCTGATGCCCAATGCGCGGCCTTTTTACGGAGGTACGTATTTTCCGCCGCAAAACTGGGCTAATCTGGTAGTGGGCATTAAGCGTGCCTTTGACGAAAACTACGACAAATTGCAGGAGTCGGCCGATGGTTTTACACAGAATATGCTTTTCAGCGAGTCGGAAAAATATGGTTTAAAGGCAGAGCCGGAACTGAGTTTCAGTGAAGAAGAGCTGGTAGCTGTTTTTAACCGGATGCGCGCCAATTTCGACTACGAACGCGGTGGCATGAATCGCGCGCCGAAGTTTCCGATGCCCAGCATCTGGAAATTTATGCTGCGTTATTACCAGCTTACTAAAGATGAAAGAGCCTTGCAGCACCTGAACCTGACGCTTGACAGGCTGGCGCTTGGGGGCATTTATGATATACTGGGTGGCGGATGGACGCGGTATTCGACCGATGCCGACTGGAAAGTGCCGCATTTTGAGAAAATGCTCTACGACAACGGTCAGTTGGTGTCGCTCTATGCCGAGGCCTACGCACTCACCCGTGACCACCTGTACAAAGAACGTGTTACCCAGACCATCAACTGGCTGCAACGCGAAATGACCAGCCCCGAAGGAGGCTTTTACTCGGCGCTGGATGCGGACAGCGAAGGCGAAGAGGGGAAATTCTATATCTGGAAAAAGCAGGAAATTGATTACCTGCTGGCTGAAAAATCGGCAGAATTTAATGAAGCCTTTGATATTACCGAAGAAGGCAACTGGGAACACGGCAACAATATTCTGCATCTGGAAGACCGCCTGTGGGGTGTTGACAATACCCAATGGGATAAAATGTTTGCCACCTTGCTTGAAGAACGCAGCAAGCGCGTGCGCCCGGGTCTCGACGACAAGATTCTCTGCTCGTGGAACGGCCTGATGCTCAAGGGCTTGGTTGATGCCTACCGGTACATCAACGACCCCGCGTTTTTAACTCTGGCACTGGCCAATGCGCATTTCATTCAAACAAAAATGAGTGTGGTTGTACAAACCGAAGACGGCCACGAGGGTAGGGGTCTATGGCATAATTATAAAAACGGCAAGGCTACCATTATTGCGTATCTGGAAGACTACGCCAGCGTAATAGATGCCTACATGGCTTTGTATCAGGTAACATTCGACGAACAGTGGCTGCATGAAGCCGAAATGCTGACCGATTACGTAATTGCCAATTTTTATGACACCGAAGACCAGTTTTTCTATTTTACCGACAGCCAGGGAGAACAACTGATAGCCCGCAAAAAAGAACTCTTTGATAACGTAATACCGGCATCTAATTCTATAATGGCAGGTAACCTGTATAACCTGGGTATCCTGCTCGACCGCCACGATTTTGTGGATATAGCCCGGCTGATGCTGGCCAAAATGAAAAAACTGGTGCTGACCGATACCCAGTGGCTCACCAACTGGGCTACATTGGCCACCCAATTGGTAAAACCAACCGCCGAAGTGGCAATTGTTGGGCCTGATGCGCAAGGCGTTAGAGCCTTACTAGACCAGACCTACGGCCCCAATAAGGTGTTTGCAGGTGCAGCTGAGGGGTCTGGCCTGCCCCTGCTGCAAGGCCGCACAGCGCAGGACGGACGAACCATGATTTACGTATGCTTTGATAAAACCTGCCAACTGCCCACAGATAACATCAGCAAGGCATTGGAATTGATGAAATGACCAGTTATCAGGCCGCCTGTTCAAATTTTACTCCTGCGTGGAGATGAATGTAAAACATCTCCATTCCCGGAGTTGGAGAAGGGGCCGAGCCAAACTTTTAACCTTTTTTGAAACACCGGTACAAAATATTCCCCCTGAGTGATTCGGCTGTTACCATCGACTTCGGTTCGGTAATAGACGAGGCCGTTAATACCCTTGTGTCGCAGCTGTTTCATTATTGTAATAGTCAGCCATTCATCGGCTTTCAGGAGGCGGTGCCTGCCTATGCCTCACTTACCATCTTTTATGATGTTGTTCAGGTTAGAATAGCTTACCCTGAAACCCCAACGGCCTATGCTCTGGCAGAGAAGTATCTGAAAGAAGCCCTCAACAAAACGATAAGTACCATAAACAGCAACCCGAACCGGGTTGACATTCCGGTAATATATGATGGTGAAGACCTGGCCCATGTAGCAGCACATAATGGCCTAAGTAAAGAAGAAGTAATTGAGATACACAGCGCCGCCACTTATCGTGTGTATATGATGGGTTTTCTGCCCGGTTTTGCCTATCTGGGTGGCATGGATACCCGAATTGCTACACCCAGGAGGGCATCGCCCCGCACCAAAGTTCCGGCAGGCAGCGTAGGCATTGCAGGCCAACAAACAGGCATTTACCCGCTTGAAAGTCCCGGAGGCTGGCAACTCATAGGCCGTACCAATGCACCATTATTTAATATAAACTCCGAAACCCCAACCCTCCTGAAAGCAGGAGATTTGGTGAAGTTTGTGAGGGTAGAATAGTATTTTTATCTTTTGTGGCGCGAACATCCTGTTCGCCGCATTTTAATAGCCACAATAAAAGTTTTACCACGGAGTTACCAGAGTTAAACGCAGAGTTTCACAGAGGAAAAGAATAACAACTAAAAATGAATAACCTTAAAACATCATTTCTTGTCTGAGCACGATTAAAAATCGAGGAAGAATTGATGAGAATGTAAGTAGTCTGAAGGATTTTTAATTGTGCGAGTTAAATGATGCCTGCTTTTTTGCGTTACTTTTTTTCAGGTAAAAAAAGTAACAACCCGGGTTTATAAAACTTATAGTATTTTTATTTGGCAATAAGCCTCAATGATAGAAAGCCAAAAAAACTAATTCAAGAATAACCAGAATGCAATTCCTAAAACCCGGCATATTAAGCACAATTCAGGATACCGGCCGTAACGCCTACCGTTACAGCGGCATTAACCCGAACGGCGCAATGGACAAAACCGCCGCACGCCTGCTGAATATCCTGCTGGGTAATCATGAAAACGAAGCCGTACTTGAATGCCATTTTCCGGCGCCTGAAATACTCTTTGAAGAAGCCGCCATTATAGCCATTGGCGGAGCAGATTTTGCACCTTATCTGGTGAATGAAAATGGTGGCATAAGCCCAATCAATAACTGGCAAGCCATACAGATACCCGCCGGAAACACGCTGAAATTCAGAAAGAGAATCAACGGCCAGCGCGCCTATCTGGCTGTTAAAGAGGGCATTCAGGCCCAGGCCTGGCTGGGCAGCAAAAGCACAAATAGCCTGCTTGATTTCAATACCATACGTTCGCGACAAAGATTTGCATTATCTTCTACCAATCCATCCGCCTTTTTACCTTATTTGGGTTTAAGCATCAGGCCACCCTACGGGGCATCGCCCGTTATCAGGCTCATCAAAGGAAATGAATACAATTTACTGACCAACAATAGCAGGGCTTTACTGCAAAGCCAGCCTTTCACCATCAGTCCGCAATCCAATCGCATGGGCTATCGGTTAATGGGCGAGGCATTGCAGCTTTCTGAAAAAACCGAACTGGTTTCATCAGCAGTTGATTTCGGAACGGTGCAACTGTTGCCGGACGGACAAATGATTATTCTGATGGCCGACCACCAGACAACCGGCGGTTACCCCCGTGTGGGCCATGTAATTTCAGTCGATTTACCGCTACTGGCACAATGTGGCCCGAAAGATACCATACGTTTTCAGTATATATCAGCAGCCGAAGCCGAAGATTTGTTAATTTTGAGAGAGAAAGAAATTAAGAAATTGAAGGCGACAATCAGATTTATGAATATTATATAATCGGAGTAGAGACAAGGCATTGCCTTGTCTCTCACTTGCTCAATATACTACATGCAAAACCCCAATATTATGCCAACCATAGACCTCAACTGTGATATGGGCGAGTCGTTCGGCACCTGGACAATGGGCAACGACGAAACCCTGATTAACTACATATCGTCGGCCAATATTGCCTGTGGTTTTCATGCGGGCGATGCCACCACAATGCGCAAAACCGCAGAGCTGGCGCTCAATAAAGGCGTAGCCATTGGCGCGCACCCCGGCTTCCCCGATTTGCAGGGCTTTGGCCGCCGCAATATGCAACTCAGTCCGCAGGAGGTATATGATATCTGCCTCTATCAGATAGGCGCCATGCTTCATGTAACCAGGGCTTTGGGGGGTACTTTGCACCATGTAAAACCGCACGGTGCTTTATATAACATGGCCGCCAAAGATGCCGCGCTGGCGCAGGCCATAGCCCAAGCCACATTCGACAGCGACCCTGAACTGATTTTATACGGTCTTTCAGGCAGCCTGCTGATAAGTGAAGCTGAGAAAGCTGGCCTGCAAACCGCCTCAGAAGTCTTCGCCGACCGTACTTATCAGCACGACGGCAGCCTGACTCCTCGCACTCATGCCAACGCACTCATTGAAGATACCGAAACAGCCGTTACGCAGGTAATCAGGATGATAAAAGAACAAAAAGTGATTGCTACCGATGGGAGCGAGGTATCCCTCAAAGCCGACACCATTTGTGTTCATGGCGATGGCGTGCACGCGGTTGCATTTGCCAAAGCACTGAATGAAAGATTGAAGACGGAGGGCATTCAGGTACGGGCTATTTGAAAATTTATTACATAGATTTAAAAAATTAAAGAATTATTTGCTAATTCGTGCCTGTTTTCCCTAAACCAAACACTTACCTAAGCAATGTTTCAAAAGAATCAGAAGAAGGTGCTGACCGCCTGGACCATGTACGACTGGGCCAATTCGGTGCATAACCTTGTTATTATTACCGTTGTTTTTCCGATGTACTTTCTGGCTACCACGTCTATTAAAGATTCATTGGGTAACATCATCAACGACGAGGTTAATTTCTTTGGCTTTCATGTTCAGAACTCCGTTCTCTATTCTTATACCATATCAGTAGCCACATTACTGCTGGTTTTGCTGAACCCCATACTTACTCCACTGGCCGACTCGAGCGGGCGGCGTAAGTTTTTTATGAAACTATTCTGTTATCTGGGGGCTGCCAGTTGTGCCTACTTCTTTTTCTTTACCCGCGACAACGTCAACTGGGTGGTCATTGCCTTTGGGCTTTCAATAGTTGGCTGGGGCGGAAGCATCGTTTTCTATAACTCATTCCTGCCTGAAATTGCCACCGAAGACCGTTTTGATAACCTCAGCGCCCGCGGGTTTATGATGGGCTACATTGGCAGCGTACTATTGCTGGTGTTTAATCTGGTTATGATCATGAAACCCGAAATGGTGGGGCTTTCGCAGGCTGATACGGAGTCTGGCCTTACGGCCCGCATTACGTTTCTTACCGTGGGTTTATGGTGGGCCTTGTTTGCACAGATACCGTTCTACTACCTGCCCAAAGACAATGTTAAAAGACTGAAAGGAGAGGTGTTCAGCAGTAGTTTCAGAGAATTACGCAAAGTATTGGGTGAGCTTCGCCAGAACAACCTCATCAAACGTTTTCTGCTGGCGTTTCTGTTTTATGACATGGGCGTAATGACGGTCATTTACGTGGCCACCATTTTTGCCGATAAAGAATTGCATATAGAAAAAACCGGGCTGATTGTTACTTTATTGCTCATTCAGCTCATTGCTATCCCGGGTTCATTTCTGGCCTCTTGGTTATCGGGCAAATTCGGCAATACCAAAGCCCTGCTGATAGAGATATTCATCTGGTCGCTTATGCCGCTGGCTGCGTATTTTACCACCACCGCCAATGAATTTTATGTGATAGCCGCCGTGGTGGGTCTGGTAATGGGTGGCATACAATCGCTATCGCGTTCAACTTATGCGAAACTGATACCCGACGACACCAAAGACACCGCCTCTTATTTCGGGTTTTACGACATCGTCGAGAAAATAGCCATTACCCTTGGCACGCTTTTGTTTGGTGTGGTAGAGCAGCTAACCGGCGACATGCGCAATTCGGTGCTGGTAATACTGGTGTTTTTTATTATCGGCTTTTTATTGCTGATGCGTATTCCGTCGAAGAATATTTATAAGGGATAAGCCTAATATAAATTTTACTATAAGGTTTATATCATTGCATTTTACTATTTTTGCAGCAATTAACGGGTGCGTGCTTACATGTGCTAAATGCCCGGCAAATTTATTCCTAATCGTCAGTACTCGGTTTTGGTAAAACCATTTTACCCCCAACCAGAGCACCGGTCTGTTCTTAATTTAAATTCAGGATATCAGGTAACTGTATGGTTTATCTGAATATCTGACCCCAGCGTTTATGAGAGTGCTCTATGATCATCAGTCGTTTACAGGTGCCAGATACGGAGGTGTTCCCCGGTATTTCTATGACCTGATGCATAACCTGAAATATCACCAGGGAGTTGATGTAAGCCTTTCCCTGCTGTTTTCAAATAACGAGTACCTCAAAAAAGGAGACATCAGGACGGTTTATCCGTTCAGTTATTTTCTGGGCAGCCGATACACCAATCTGATGTTTTCGCACCTTAACCGCCTCAACAGCGCGCTGCAGATCAGTATTAAAAACTACGACGTTTTTCATCCTACTTTTTTCAACAATTACTTTGTGCCTTTTCTGGGTAATAAGCCTTATGTGATTACTTATCATGATGCCATACCCGAAAAATTCGGTACTGAATATGGCTTGCTTGATGGTTTCAGTAAAGACTATAAAAGAAAACTGCTGCACAATGCGGCCGGTATCATTGCCGTATCTGAAAACACAAAGAACGATATCATTGAGATTTTTGATCTGTCGCCAGACAAGGTAGATGTGGTTTATCATTCCACCCATTTTTCAACATTCAAGCCTGCTGATGATTTTGATATTGAAACACCAGAAAACTACCTGCTGTATGTAGGCACCCGCGAAAACTACAAGAATTTTGATGTTTTTATAAAAGGGGTAGCCCCGGTGCTGAAACAAAACCCCGGCTTGCAACTGATATGCGCGGGCAGTTGCCCTTTTACAGCGGTGGAGCTGCTGTGGCTGCAGACTGAAGGGATTGCCGATGCGGTGTGGTACCAACCCGTTGTGAGCGATGCTCAGTTGTACAGGCTATACCAGAAAGCCCTTTGCTTTGTTTACCCTTCGTTATACGAGGGTTTCGGTATTCCGGTTATTGAAGCCTTTGCCTGTGGTTGCCCCGTTGTGCTGAGCGATCGTTCCTGTTTCCCCGAGGTAGCGCAGGATGCCGCCGTTTACTTCAACCCCGATTCTCCGGCCGACATCACTGCTGTTATCAGCCGTGTGGTAAGTAGTTCAGAGCAAAGGTCTGCATTGGTAACCAGGGGTTACAGCCGCCTGAAAGACTTTTCGCCGGGCATTACGGCCATTCAAACACTCGAGGTCTACAAAAAAGCGGCAGGCAGGTAATGGCCTGATTGCCACAGGCAGGCTGAAAAAATAAAATTTAATTGTAACTTTGCAGCCGGAGATACCACTTGAACCTTTTTTGATAAAACCACTTCCGCCGGGGCCAATCTGATACCGGCGTTTTTCAAACGGCCTTTTATGAGAATCATCATTTGTGATATTTATGTAAAACTTGTAGGGCATAATTTAGGACACATCCAGAATATCTTACGCTATTTAGAAAAGAATCCGTCTGACAGAGAATATATATTTCTGCTGAACCCCGAGGCCAGAACCATTCCTTCTGTGCAAACCTCTGCCCAAAATGTAAAGATTATTTTCTTTACCGACGAAGAGTTTGCGCCGCAGTTGTCGGGTATGAGCCTCATAAAATCAACCCAGCTGCTCTGGAAGAGCATCAGCCGGTATGTAACCGACCTGAAAGCCGACAGGCTGATATTAATGATGGTTGATATGTTTCAGCATACCATTGGCAGCAGCCGCCCGCTTTGTACTATACACGGGATTATGTTTAATCCGTACCCAAGGTTAGTGCCGGTCGATAACTCGCTGAAAGCCCGGCAAAAAACCAAAGTTACCAAAGCCCGCAAATTGTTTACCACCTGGTGGATGCTGCGCAACAAGCAGCTGAAAAAAGTATTCATTTTTAATGATTACGAAACCATCAAAACCATGAACGAAACCCTGGGCACGCAGGCATTTACTTACCTGCCCGACCCCGTTTATGACTACCCTATGCGCCAGGGGCTGGTAATACGTGAGCAATTTAACATAGAGCCACACCGCAAAATTTTGCTGGCTTTTGGTATGATAGACCAGAAAAAGAATGTGGTGAACCTGGTACGCGGCTTGCAGGATTTAACAGCCGACGAAGCAGCCAATGCCTGCCTGCTGATAGTAGGTAAGGTTTCGCAGGTTTATGAAACCCCACTGGCTGAGGCCATTGCAGAAGCCCGGAAACTACGCCCCGAATTGAAAATTGTAATGGAAAGCCGCTTTGTGGACGACGACGAGATGGAGTCGTTCATTAACCAGAGCGACATCGTTTCGCTGGCTTATGTCAATTTCTATTCGTCAAGCGGGGTTATTGGTCTGGCCTGCCGGCATAACAAGCCAATTATTGCCACCAGATTTGGTGTTGTAGGCAACATAACAGCCGAATATGAACTGGGCGTGGCAGTAGACGGCCACAAACCGGAAGAAATAAAAGAGGCGTTCAGGTTTTTTCTGCACCAGTCTAAGCCCAAATACCCTGCCCGAGCAGCTGAGTTTGTTGCAAGACATACCCCCGAAGCCTTTATAAAAGCCCTGTTGGCTGATTAAACCTGTACAGTTGCCTGATGGCGCTTGCCAGGTCTATGTATGGAAAGCCGTGGCATCAGGCAGGTGCAAAAAAATTGGCCGAATGGTAGTTCAGCCACTTCATGGTTCTTATGCCTTCAGTATCTTAAACCAGTTCTACCTCTTTGGCGGCCTGTTGGGCAATCCAGTTAAAGGTTTTGGTGATACCGTCTTTCAATGGTAACGATGGCGCCCAGCCCAGTTTCTCCTGTATCAAAGCATTGTCTGAATTTCGCCCGCGCACGCCTTCCGGCCCCGGAATATTGTTGATAGAAACATTTTTGCCCGAAATGCCGATAATCATTCTGGCAAAATCGTTGATAGATATCATTTCTTCCGAACCAATGTTTACCGGACCCGAGAAATCAGACTCCATCAGGCGGCGTACACCTTCAATGCATTCGTCAATAAATAAAAATGAGCGCGTTTGTTTGCCGTCTCCCCAAATCTGTATGCTACCGCCATCTTCTGCCTCTATTACCTTACGGCATATAGCAGCCGGGGCTTTTTCTCTACCGCCTTTCCAGGTGCCTTGTGGGCCGAATATATTATGAAAACGGGCTATTTTTACCTGTATGCCCAAATTACGTTGGTAGGTAAGATACAAACGCTCGCTGAAAAGTTTTTCCCAGCCATATTCGCTGTCAGGCGCAGCAGGGTAGGCCGAATCCTCCGAACATTTGGGGTTTTCGGGTTCGTTCTGGTTGTACTCAGGGTACATACAGGCCGACGACGAATAGAATATCTTCTTTACACCTGCTTTTTGAGACTCATGCAGCATATTTACATTGCAAAGCACCGAATTGTGCATAACGGCTGCGTCGTTTTCGCCGGTAAATATATATCCGGCACCGCCCATGTCGGCCGCCAGTTGGTAAACTTCGTCAAAACCGCCTTCAAGTACTTGTTTACACACCAAAGGGTCGGTTAAATCGCCGATGATAAATTCATCAGCATTGCCATTTTTATATTCGTTATGTTTAATATCAACGCCTCTTACCCAATAGCCTTCACTTTTTAGTCTATTAACCAGGTGGCCACCTATAAAGCCGCCTGCTCCGCAAACAATTGCTTTTTTCATATTTTTAGTTTTGGTAGATTGTTATAATATTTTTTGTCGCAGTAAAATACAAATCTAAAAAATCTATTTGTTTTATAAAAGGCATTATAATTTCTCATTTACGGCATCCAGCCATATTTGTTTGCCCTCGCAATTCCAGTGGGTGTCGCCCACATCATACAGCATTTTTTTTGACGAGCTGAACGGCGTGTAAATATCAAAATAAGGCGCTTTCAGGCCCGGGTGCTGCTGAACCCGCTCTATCAGCCGGTTATAATTGCCCAGGTCTTTGCCCAGTACCGAACTCTTATTGGGGGCAATAGAAAGATACACCTCATCAAAGCCGTTTTTTTTGTAGAAATCATAAGTGCGGTTCACGTTTTCAACCAGCCTGCTGATTTCGCTGTCAGAAACCCTATCAAAAGAAGATGTCATGCCATCGGGGCGGGCATCCATCTCAAAGAAAATACGCTTTTTATCTGCCGACAACACCACGTGGCTATCTGTGCGGTTAAAAAATGTTTCGTTCAAACCTGCCTTCCATTCTTTTATTTTCAGAAAAAAATCAGACGAAAACAGCACCGCTTCATGTCGTTCGGTGTTATACCAGAACACGTCACGGGCATTCAGCAGCATTTTTCTGGCGGCTTGCCGGGTACTGGGTTTGCCCGTTACAAGGTTTGTATAGGGCTGCGCAAACCTTTCTCTGAAATGCCGCTCTACGGTTTCAATTATCAGAATGTTCTTCTTTGTTCTGTCTAATTTTATGAAACTGGTATCCCCAATAAAAAATCTTTGAAAAGTACCGGTTTTAAAGTCGGCGGCTGTCATCCTTGCAGGTTCGGTAAAGCTGTCGCCAATCAGGTATAGCGCCGTGTTGGGGCTGGTAACCTTTACAGGTGCTGGCACGCCCTGCTGATTAGGAACCCTGAATTGCGCCAGATTCGAGAAGCGGTACAAATCGCCGTAGCGATATTCGTCTTTCACAAAGCCTTTCTGCGCCAGCCATCTGGCTACATTGGGCGAAAAGCCCGGCAACCAAAGCAGAGCAAAAACAACAAGGGCGGTATATTTTAATATTTTTAAATTCATTCCTCTTTATTTTCTTGCCACAAATTTGATATTGAAAATAGCGTAACATTGTGCATCCATTGTGTACTTAGTGGCTATTATAAAAGTATTTCTTTGCCACAATGTCTCTAAAACACTATGTTTCACAATTAACTCAAAACTGAAAATATATAAACTGGTTGGAGTCAAACACCCCCAGAAAATAACAAACCACCAGTAGCGCCAAAAATACAACATAGAATCGGGCCGTGTTGGTAACATCTATCACCTTTACAAACTTTTCTTTCAGCAGCAGGGCGGCAATTAACAGCCAGCACAACAGCATTTCAGTATTGTTAAAAGGCGAATCAATGGTATTACCATAACTGCCAAAAGAAAATATCTTTTGCAGAATTATCCTGGCATTGGTAAGGCCCTTTGCCCTGAAAAACACCCAGGTAAGCATAACCAGCACAAAAGTAAACAACAGATTAAAGGGCTGGCTCAAAAAAGCAGGCAGGGGCCTGGTTTTCAGTTTAAAATATTTGTCGCGTATTTGGGCTAAAATCAGGTAAACGCCATGCAGGGCACCCCATATAACGAACGTCCACGCTGCGCCATGCCAAAGGCCGCTCATCATAAACACAAAAAAACGGTTAAAATACATACGTTTTTCGCTTACCCGGTTACCACCCAGCGGAATATACAGGTAATCGCGGAACCAGCCCGATAATGATATATGCCAACGCCGCCAGAATTCGGATATGGAGGTTGAAAAATAGGGGGTATCAAAGTTCTCCATCAGTTTAAAGCCCATTACCCGGGCTGTGCCAATGGCGATGTCTGAATAACCGGAGAAGTCGCAGTAAATCTGAAAAGTAAAGAAAATAGTACCAATCAGCAGCGTTAGTCCGTTGTGGTCTTGCGGGTTATCGTAACAATAATCTACCACCATAGCCAGCCGGTCGGCAATAACTACTTTCTTGAACATCCCCCAGGCAATGCGCATCAGGCCCTCTTTCAGGTTGGGGAAACTGAAATTGAAAAAACTATGAAACTGCCATAACAAATTCTGAGGCCGCTCAATAGGCCCTGCCACCAGCTGAGGGTAAAACATGACATAGAGTGAGTAAATGACAAAGTCTTTTTCGGCTTTCTGATTGCCGCGATACACCTCTATGGTGTAGCTCATGGCCTGAAACGTATGGAACGACAACCCGATGGGGAGTGCGAAATCAAGAAAAGGGAATGGGGAGGGGGTGTCGAATTTCGACAGGATAATGGCCAGATTGGTGTTTAGAAAATTGTAGTACTTAAAATAAGCCAGAAACCCGATATTGGTAATAAGGCTGATAACGAGCAGCCATTTTCGTTTTTTACCGGTGGCATCGGCAATAAGAATACCCGCAAAGTAGTCAACCACAATGGTAACAAACAGAATTAATATATAAATAGGCTTAAAAACCGCATAAAAATAGCAACTTGCCAGCAACAGCAGCCAGATACGGCCCCGATGCGGCAGACTGAAATAGGCAAGAGTAACAACAATAAAAAAGAAAACAAATTGCAGAGAATTAAACAGCATTCAGGTTTTGTTTTGTTAGCGAATCAAGTTTCAAAGTTCTGTGTAATTATCAAAGTTTCAAAGGCATTTTTATACAGAAACTTGATTGAGTGAAGATTTTTTGATGAAATTACCTGCAAGATATATCACAGAAAGGAGAACCGACAAGCGGCGGTGGATAAAAACAATGAGTTTATCTTACAATTTTTCAAAGCATTTTTGAATTTTAAATTCAAACTGCTATATTTGCACCCACAATTCGGATCCGTAGCTCAGTTGGATAGAGCAACAGATTTCTAATCTGTGGGTCGCAGGTTCGAATCCTGCCGGGTTCACTAGCCTTCTCAATACTGAGGAGGCTTTTTTTATGCACTAAGAGCAACAGATTTCTAATCTGCGGGTCGCAGACGGTCGGCCGCAGAACGTCTGACCGCAGCCGTTCGAATCCTGCCGGGTTCACGACAAAACAAAAAATTTAATTATTAGCCCAAAACCCTGCCTGCCTGGCGGGGTTTTCTCGTTTATAAACTTCTTCTTCTCAATCCATTATTTTACCACAGAGTTGCTCAGAGTTTGGCACTGAGTTTCACCGAGAAAAAAAAACTCCGTACTTCTTCGTGCAATCACTCCGCGACACACCGTGGTTAAAAATACTTCACAAAAAAATTGAGGCTATTCTTGAAACTCATCCCACCCGCATTTTGGTTACGTAATCCCTCATTTTGACTACACCAGAGAACCCCAGTGTGCTGACCTTTGTGCTGTTAATCATTCTAAATAGTATCACATTATGAAACAGCCAATGGAAAATTCAGGCACGTCAGAAAAAGTATGGTTCATTACAGGCGCATCACGCGGATTCGGTCGCGTCTGGGCAGAAGCCGCCCTGCAACGCGGCGATAAAGTAGCAGTTACGGCGCGCAAATTGGAAAGCATTGCCGACCTGAAAGAAAAATATGGTGCAAACGCACTCACGCTGGAGCTGGACGTAACCCATGCCGAACAAGCCCGGCAGGCAGTAAATGAGGCCTATGAGTACTTTGGCAGGCTTGATATTGTTTTCAACAATGCGGGGTATTCGCTGGTTGGTACCATCGAGGAATCAAGCGCTGACGATATCCGCGCTTTGTACGAAACGAACATTATTGGTCCGGTTTCTGTTATTCAGGCGGCTTTGCCGTTGTTGCGTCAGCAGGGCGGTGGGCACATACTGGGTACTTCAAGCAACCTGGGGCATGTGGTATTGCCGGTTATTGGCTATTATTGCTCGTCTAAATGGGCATTTGAGGCCATTTATGAGAGTCTGGCAGCCGAGGTTAAAGCTTTTGGCATAAAGGTAACCATCATTGAGCCGGGCGCTTATGCTACCGAGTTCGGCAGCCAGCAATCGTTGAAATTTGCGCAGGGACTAGACATCTACGCCGATTTTAAAAATCAGTTTTTTGGTAGCCTTCAAACTATGGAAAGAGGAGACCCTGCCGCTACACCGGAGGCGCTTTTTAAGGTTGTAGATGCCGAAAACCCACCTTTACGGTTTTTTCTGGGTAGTCATAATTTACCTTGGGTTCGTCAGGCTTATAACGATCGGCTGGCAACTTGGGAGGCATGGGCAGAGGTATCTAATGCAGCGCAGGGTAGCATAAAGTGATTGCGCAACCAAAATTAAGTGTCGACCATCGTTTTACAGATTTCAAAACATGAAAAAAGAAGATAACAGCCCGCTGAAAATGGAGTCATTGACAGAGGCACACCGTATTTTTGGTATTCCCAGGCCCCAACATCCATTAATCAGCCTGATACATGGAACTCATCTGCCTGCCGATATGGGCGACTTCCGCAATGGGCATGTGCTGGGTTTTTACAAAATAGCCTATAAACCAAAACTGACTGGCAGGCTGAAATACGGCCAGAGCTACTATGATTTTGATGAGGGCGGGCTGTTGTTTGCATCGCCTGGACAAATAATGGGGGTAAACGATAACGAAGCCAACGCGTGTTCGGAGTACACGCTGCTGGTTCACCCCGATTTTTTTCTGGGGTATAGTCTGGCAAAGAAAATCAGACAATACGGTTTCTTTTCTTATGCAACTAACGAAACGCTGCATCTTTCAGAAGAAGAAAAAACAACCATTATGCAGGTTTTTAATATGATAGACATAGAACTGAAAGGCCGCATAGACGATTTTAGTCAGGATGTGGTCATAGCCCAGATTGAATTGCTACTCAATTATGCTAACCGGTTCTACAAACGCCAGTTTATTACACGCAAGGCCATTAATAACGATTTGCTGCAAAAGCTGGAAGAAATACTCGACAGCTATTTTGCCGGTGAAAAACCAGCCAATGAGGGCATACCCACGGTGCATTATCTTTCAGAAAAACTCAATTTGTCGCCCAGTTATCTGAGTGATTTGCTTCGCTCACTTACCGGGCAAAATGCCCAGCAACATATTCATCAGAAACTGATAGAAAAAGCAAAAGAGAAACTTTCTACCTCCGGTTTGTCGGTCAGTGAAATAGCCTATGAACTGGGTTTCGAGCATCCGCAGTCATTCAGCAAATTGTTCAAAACGAAGACGAATCTTTCCCCTTTGGAGTTTAAGCGGTCTTTTAATTGATGTGGGTTAGTACCTTTATAATTGTTTAATTAAGGTTTAGTCCCGAAGAGTGGCTGTATTAATATACCGCCCCTCTTCGGGATTTTTATGTTTTTTCAGGCTTTATTTTTTGTAGGGGTTTTTCGATAGCGGATTTTTTTAATTGATTAATCAGCGCAGGTGGCATTTACCCCGAAAATTATTTTCTGACCATTAAAATTTTATAGTTTTTAATAACTTTGTCAACTATCCGATACGTCTTCAAAATAGCGTCATAAAAAGACAATAGTCTATCCTCATTATTCATAAAAAGGAACACAAATATGCTTTTACAATCTTTAATAGCCGAGTTTGAGCAGGAAGTTCAAAATACCAGAAAACTGCTGACGGCCATTCCGGAAAAAGATTTGGCTTACAGGCCTTCACCCACCTCATGGACAATGGGCGAGCTTGCCCAGCACATAGCCACCATTTATTACTGGTATACCGGCGTTTTTACCACCGATGTGTATGACATGGCCACCGACCGACTGGAACGCGGCAACCCTGCCGATATAGGTGCTACCCTTGTGTTGTTTGAAACCAATGTGGAAAAAGCCCGCGCCGCGCTGCAATCGGCCACTGAAGAGAGCCTGCAAAACCTGTGGACCATGAAAAACGGCGACCGCACCATGCTGGGGCCATTTCCAAAAGGCGCCATAGCCCGTGGTTTTGTATTTAACCACATTTACCACCACCGCGGCGAAATGATTGTGTATCTACGCGCCACCGGCAACAAAGTACCAGGCCTATATGGCCCCACCTACGAGCAGTCGTTGCCGAAGTAAAAGTGTATGGATTTGATGAGGGGGCCTTCTCTTGTTTGGGAAGGTTTTTTTATGGTTTTCAAGTGAAAGATGTTAAACAAAGAAGCAAGGTTTTTCTCTCAGTCTATGTATAAACTTGTTGAATCTCTTGATTAATATAAATGCTAGTTTTTATCATCCTGAAACATTTAAGCCGTTTTTCTTTTGCTTTTCAAAGATTTTTATACCGCTAAATAATAAATTACTATATTTACGTATAGTATTCTATTCATTCGTACAAAACTTCAAACTTATAGTTCAATGCCTAAAGAAATTAATATAATTCTTGATAAAAGTACACATGCTCAACCCTTTGAAGCCAATAGTAATCTAATACATCAGGATGAGCTTGAAAATGTATTGGGATTTATAAAAAAGAAAATAGAGAATGTTAATAGGAATATCGATAGAAAGAATAAACCCGAGCTTCACTTGCATGATACAATTACCATTCTGGGTTCCAGAGGTAGTGGAAAAACTTCATTTTTGTTGAGCGTACAAAAGGAACTAGAGAAAAAAAATAAATTTGGCGATATTAATAGTTCCGATTTTCAGCAGGTGCAGGTTCTAGAAATAATTGATCCAACATTGATAGAAGAAAAAGGGCATGTTTTTTTGAATGTAATTTCCAGAATTACGGAATTGGTTGAAAATAAATTAGACGATGAAGAATGTAAACCAACTTCGGATCAAATAGTCTGGAAAAGAAAAGATTGGCGTAATGCCTTGAGCAAACTGGCATCAGGATTACCCTCCATTGATGGAGTGGCTGACCATATAAATAACAGTTGGCAAGACCCCGAATTTGTAATGGAAAATGGTTTGAAGTCGGTAGGGGCATCTTTCAAACTATCTGAAAACTTTCATAATCTATTAGTAAGAGCTTTGGAAATTCTAGATAAGAAAGTTTTTCTTTTGATGTTCGATGATATTGATGTTGACTCAAGAAAGGGCTGGCCAGTACTGGAAACAATTCGTAAATATCTTACGAGTGAGAGATTAATTACACTATTATCTGGTGATTTGAAGCTTTATTCAACTGTGGTTAGACAAAAGAAATGGCAAAATTTTGGTAGTGAGATTCTGAAATATGAGGGTGAAGTGCTCAAAAGGTTAGGTCGTTTTGATGATACTATTTCAGAACTGGAATCTCAGTATTTACAGAAAATTTTGCAGCCCAGGTTGAGAATTGCTCTACCAACACTTTGGCAGTTAATAAATGAGAGAGATTCTGGCAGGAAATTACTTTTCTCTATTTCTCATTCACAAAGTCAATTAGAAAGTAAAATTGAAATTCAAACTGCTTATAAGAACTTTTTGAAAATTTTTGGAATAATAAGTGAGAATGAAACTTCACAATATTTAAGATTCTTTTTGAATACTCCTCTTAGAACGCAAATTCAAATTCTTTCTATTTTCTATGGAGATATTTTAAAACAACAAAACGCCGGCAAGTATGCAAAATTATTGATTGATGTTTTTTTTAGTGATTTGCAGTCAAGGGAAATTGATCCTATTCCCTTAAGGCAGATAGGCAAAATGCTAAATAGATTTATATTACAATTTTTAATTAAAGAGCGAAAACTGGTAGAATTATACCAATTACAGCCATTTACAACAGATTCTTTTTTGAATGCTGGTTTGTTAACCTTAAATTTCATGTTAGTTGCAGAAAATAAGTACAATCCATTTGTGTTTTTTGATTATTTTATCCGGATTGGGTACCTAAGAAATCTTATGCCATTGATTGGGTATAAAGATGATAACTCCTCAGATTATAGTCTGTCTTTTGTAGAGTTGTGCAGGCGGGAGGTTATACTAAACGATGGAAGTTTAAAATCGGTAACAGGTAGAATTATTTCATATTTGAGAGGTTATTTAGATAAGGGTTCAAATAGTGAATACATTTCCAAGGCTGGTAGCATACCATTATTTGGATTGGCTTCAACAGCAAAAAAGGGCATTGAAGACACTGCGGATAGAATTGATGGGATTTTAAAAATCAAAAGTGCAAACCGTATAGAACGATTATTAGTATATTTACCTTTGACCTCCAATCAATATGCATACAAACAATCGTCACTTCTTACCTATTCACCTTATACGCTTTTAGGTGCAATTGGCGAACTTTGCAAAAAGATTGATTCCGAAATCAGTTTAAATGATTTTTTTGAATTGGCACAGTTGAGAGCATTTATAATGCCAGATTTTAAAAGAAGGCCTAATGAGGAGTATGAGACTCCAGAAGAGATTTCTTTGGATTTTGCTGATGAAGGTGAAGATGTGATTAAGTTGGAAGAATATTTTAAAAAATGGGTTAAAGCCCGTCCTGAAGAATTAACTGTCTCTTCATATCTGATGGGCAAAATTTCTACCAGATTTTTTTACGCCCTAGCAAATTTAGAAAATAAAATAGGTCGTAAAAATCTTGGAGAAATATTCCAAGCCCAATTAATAGCGTTTATGAATGCAGTATTAATAGAAGATTGCATTGCTAATAGTGATTTTTCAAATGAATTGAATCTTAATAATCCACGTTATAGCGAAGCATTATTTGTAAATAACCTGAAAAAAGTAATTAAAAAAGCTAAAAGTAATAGCGAAGTATTATCATTTTCGAAATGGATGTTGGCTTGTCCGATATTATGGCTTTATCTTAAAAGAGATAATGCCGAAAAGGCAAATAATAATGTAGTAAAAGCTGAAAATAATTTATTGGAAAATCTAATTGAATTCTGCGGGATTAATGATGAAGACTTGAAGTCAAAGATTGGTAAAGTTTTTGAAATTTTAAAAGATATTCCAATTAAAAGTGAAAAAACAAATAATTTGAAAGACGAAGATAAACTTAAAAGTACAAGGGGTCGTAGAAGCAAAGATTCCAATATTGAGTCTAAAGATGGTGACACATTGGGGAAAAGCGAAAAAAATTGAAGATGAGTTCATTAAGTAAACGGTCCAATATTCAGATATTTAGTTTTTAAAATGCTGCATCTCTTACTCTCAGATAATGAATCCTTGCGTCAATACGATGATGGGAAGTATGCTAACATAGAGGACATAAGCAGACGCCTTTTTCTATTGAAGAGGGCTCAAAATCCATATTTGCCAGACCACTTGTTGAAGTTTGAGCTTTCAGAAATTTTTAGTGAAACAGACAATTTATCAAAACTTTTTTCTCATACTATGCCTGCTTGGGTCTGTCAGTTTCTTGAGCTGAACCAGAATAGAGTAAGAATTAAGTCTGAGCAGCAAAATAACTGGCAGGAATTACTAACTTATATTCCTCCATTGTGGTTGCAAAGTCTGTTTTTATTTCAAAAGTCACCAGTTAGTATCAGTCCTAAAAAAAGTGAAATATATAGTTATTTCCAAACTTATATACTTCCTAATACTCGGTATACTTCCATTCCAAGAGCAGATTTGTCTCAGCTTAATTATTATGTTTCCAAAAGTCACGGATTCCATGATTTGCATGTTCATCTCAGCGGAGCCTCTGAAACAGACAAGGTATGGCAGGATTTTCTTTTTAACCCCAGGGAAACTTATGGTCATTTAAAAATGGGTTTCAAAGAGAACATGGTTAAGGAACAGCTAGAGCAGGAGTTTGGTGTAATTCAGCCATTAAAATACTACCGACTTTTAAAAATAGCACAAAACTTACGTAAGTTTTTCTTTGATTTTCTTTTTATAGATAATACGTCTTTCAACCAGAACATTGGTAACAAGAATATCATCTTGTATAAGATTATTAATAATTCCCCTGATTATGAAGGGAGTTTCAGACATCCGTTTGCTTCCTTGGTTTTTAAGCATGATTCGGAAAGTACTTGCAAAATGTCTGTTGAAATGCTAATGCATATATTAATACTCGACAGGCTTTATCGTAATCCCAATGAGTTATTAGCTGGCTTGCTACATTTCTATTTACTGATTCTTGGTTTAACTAATCGTTTATTAGTTCAGCAGGTTCATCAGAACGGATTTGACCAATTTCAAAAACTTACAAAGAATAAGTTTCGGGACGGACCTGAAAAGGATTACCTTCATCGTTTTCATCAGATGAATGGAAATGATTTAAGGTACATCAGGTTTTTGGAAGGACGTTTTTCTCCCAAAAAAACCGAGGTTGAGATGATAAGCCTATTTGCCAATATAGATTCTGGCTGGAAAAAGCTAATTGCTGACTTTAAAATAAAAAGTATCGGTAATAATGTGCCATTGCCTGAATTAAGTCTTGTTGCGCATTTCATTAAACAGCCTGAAAAAAACAAAAGTAAGACAGTTAGACATCGGTCTTTAAGGCACGACTTGTTTGTGATAGGAAAAGTAATCACTTTTTTAAAAAAGAATCAACATAAGTATAAATATAGAATTGCTGGCATTGATGCAGCTTCTAATGAGTTTGATGCGCCTCCGGAGGTTTTTGCCCCGGTATACAGAATGATGCGTCGTGCTGGCATACGACATTTTACGTATCATGCCGGAGAAGATTTCTACCATATTCTAGATGGACTACGAGCTATTTATGAAGCAATCAATTTTTGTGATTTGAGAAAGTCTGACAGGATAGGGCATGCAACCGCCACAGGCGTTTCTGTTAAACTTTGGGCAAAAGCGGTTGGTAATAAGTTTAAAATAAAAAAGGGTATTCACCTGGATAATCTGATTTTTTGCTATCACTTGATTCTTCAATTTAGTATAGACTCTTTACAGCAAGTTTTGCCTTATATAATTAATGAAGTAGATAACCTGAGTTTTGAAATATATAAAACCCGATATCCTATTAAAGTTTTAGAAAAAGCCTGGTTAATGAGACAGTGCTGCCCTATACATGTATCATCAGAGAAACGCAAGGATGCAAGATTAAGTCTCGTATTTGATGATGAAGAATGGGATTTCGCTATAGATAAGGGATTTAGAAAAAAATACGGACACAGTAATCCTGATCATGCCCTAGAGGTTTACCTAAATTATCATACTGAAACGATAAGACAGAATTATGATGAGATTATTGATATTAATCCTTTTTCTATTCTCAATGAAATTCAATTGGAAATCCTTCAGATTGAAGTGCTAAAGTTCATGAGTTTAAGAGAGATTGTAATTGAGACACTTCCTACAAGTAATGTAAGAATTGGCTACCATAGAGATTTTAGTACTTATCATTTAATTAACTGGATAAGGTGGAAAAAGGAGGGAAAGAATATACCATCCATAGTGGTAGGTACAGATGATACCGGAATTTTTTCAACCAATATCTACAATGAATATGCCAATATTTATTCATCACTCCACCATATACACCAGATGCCACACGATGATGTAATGGATGTCATTAAAAGACTTGAAGAAAGTGCAGGAATTTATCGATTTGATATTGAAAAATCATTTTCTTAATGTGTTATGGAAAAAGCGATTTATAGATATTGCGCTTGGAATATTTGATTGCCCCCCCTCCACAAAAAAAGCAGCCCATCAGGCTGCTTTTCGTTTCTCCAAAAACCACTATTATCAAACCAAATCAAATCTGTCCAGATTCATTACTTTTGTCCAGGCGGCTACAAAGTCTTTTACGAATTTCGCTTGTCCGTCTGAGCTGCCGTAAACTTCGGCTATGGCTCTTAGTTCTGAGTTCGAGCCAAACACCAGGTCGGCGCGGGTGGCAGTCCATTTCCAGTCGCCGGTGGCGCGGTCGGTGCCTTCATACAACTCTTTATCTGCCGATGCCGCCTTCCAGGCCGTGCTCATATCCAGCAGATTTACAAAGAAATCGTTTGTTAACTCACCCACGCGGTGCGTAAATACGCCATGTTTAGAGCCGTCGTAGTTAGTACCCAGCACACGCATACCACCCACCAAAACGGTTAATTCAGGGGCTGTGAGTGTCAGCAATTGGGCTTTATCAATCAGTAATTCTTCAGTTGAAACCCTGAAATTCGCCTTGCGGTAGTTGCGGAAACCGTCAGCCAGTGGCTCAAGGAAACCTACCGATTCTACATCAGTCTGCTCTTGTGTGGCATCCATGCGTCCCGGAGAAAATGGCGCGGTTACGTCGTGTCCGGCATCTTTGGCCGCTTTCTCAACACCAGCCGCACCGGCCAGCACAATCAGGTCGGCCATTGAAATCTTCTTGCCACCGGCCTGAAAATCCTTCCGGATGCCTTCCAGCACGCCCAGCACTTTTTGCAGTTGCGCAGGGTTGTTTACCTGCCAGTATCTTTGCGGAGCCAGACGGATGCGGGCGCCATTGGCACCACCGCGTTTGTCAGACCCACGGAAGGTAGAAGCAGAAGCCCAGGCCGTTGAAACCAGCTCAGAAACACTCAGGCCCGATGCCAGAATGGTTGCTTTCAGGGCAGCCACATCGCTTTCATTTACCAGCTCATGGTCTACTGCCGGAATCGGGTCTTGCCAGGTAAGTATCTCTTCCGGTACTTCCGGGCCCAGATAACGGGCACGTGGCCCCATGTCGCGGTGGGTTAATTTAAACCAGGCACGGGCAAAAGCATCAGCAAAGGCATCCGGGTTTTCAAGAAAACGGCGTGATATCTTCTCATAAGCAGGGTCAAACCTTAGCGCAAGGTCGGTTGTCAGCATAGACGGGCGGTGTTTTTTGCTGCCGTCAAATGCATCCGGTATAATGTTATCGGCATTTTTGGCCACCCATTGGTGCGCGCCTGCCGGGCTTTTGGTTAGTTCCCATTCAAAGGCAAAGAGGTTTTCAAAGAAATTATTGCTCCATTGTGTAGGGGTGGTTGTCCAGATTACTTCCAGTCCGCTGGTAATGGCATCTGGGCCTGCGCCGCTGCCGTAGCTGCTTTTCCAGCCCAGGCCTTGCAGTTCAAGGTCGGCCGCTTCCGGCTCCTTGCCAACGTGGGTGGCAGGGGCGGCACCATGTGTTTTACCAAAGCTGTGGCCACCGGCTATCAGTGCCACGGTTTCTTCGTCGTTCATGGCCATACGTCCAAAAGTATCGCGTATATCTTTAGCCGCTGCAATCGGGTCGGGGTTGCCATCGGGGCCTTCAGGGTTTACGTAAATCAAGCCCATTTGTACCGCTGCCAACGGATTCTCCAGATCTCTGCTATGAATTTTGCCATCGGCATTATCGTCAGACGACACCACCCCATGCGCTTTGGCAACACCTTCAGAGCCATGCCCGTAGCGCAGGTCTCCGCCCAGCCAGGTAGTTTCAGAGCCCCAATACACATCTTCTTCCGGTTCCCATACGTCTTCGCGGCCACCTGCAAAGCCAAAAGTTTTAAAACCCATCGATTCCAGCGCCACGTTTCCTGTCAGAATCATTAAATCGGCCCATGAAATTTTATTGCCATATTTTTGCTTGATAGGCCACAACAAACGGCGGGCTTTATCAAGGCTCACGTTATCTGGCCAGCTGTTTAGCGGCGCAAAACGTTGCTGGCCAGAGCCACCGCCACCGCGGCCGTCTGTAACACGGTAGGTACCCGCGCTGTGCCACGCCATACGGATAAACAAAGGGCCGTAATGACCAAAATCTGCAGGCCACCAGTCTTGCGAATCAGTCATCAGGGCGTGCAGGTCTTGTTTCACCGCTGCCAGATCAAGACTTTTAAAAGCCTCGGCATAGTTAAAATCTTTGTCCATCGGGTTCGACAACTGCGAGTGCTGGCGCAAAATATTCATCTTTAACTGATTGGGCCACCAATCGCGGTTTCTGGTGCCGCCACCGCCTGTGTTGCTTTTCAGGGTGCCGTTATGGAACGGGCATTTGCTGATATCTCCTGTTTCTTTTTCCATGGAATCTAAAAAGTTTTTATGATTGAATGAATAATGTTGAAATCAATTTTTGATGCTGTAAAGGTATGGGGTTGTGTATAATAATCAAAATCGAATAAATCTATGGTTTTATAGATTTTGTCTATGTTGGTTAATTGAATTGATGTACCGTTATGTTCTGAGTTGCTGTTATAAAGTTAAGCGTCAGGGAATTAAGTCAATACAATTATGTATTAAATTTTGTTTATCAGCAGAACAGATTCGTTGCGTGGTAATGCCTTTGAGGTATTTGGAGGCTAATAAAACATTCGATAAAGTAACCACAACCAAATAAATCGATGGATAAGAAATAAAGCAAAAATAAAGCTGTAAAAATTTGTGTAGCCAAATAGCTACGCGTATATTTGTAGTCAAATAGCTACGCAATGAACTTAAGAAGAGATGTTTTTCAGGCCATAGCCGACCCCACCAGACGTGCCATACTGCTTCTGGTAGCCACACAAGCCATGACAGCCGGGGCCATTGCCTCTAATTTTGATACCGCCAGACCAACCGTTTCGAAGCACTTGCAGATACTGACTGAATGCGAGCTACTGGCGCAGGAACAAAGCGGACGGGAGATTTATTACTCAATTAACCTGGAGAAAATGAAAGAGATTGCCGACTTTATAGAACCTTTCCGCCAGATATGGGATGAAAGGTTTAATAAACTGGAGGCGATTCTGAAACAGTATCAAGCTAAAAATAATACCTGATGGAACGTAAAACCAAAGTGAGTGCCGAAGCAGGCAGGCAGGAGATTGTGATTACCCGGGAATTTGATTTGCCGGTAGACCTGCTATTTAAGGCCTATACAGAACCCGAAATTGTGGAACAATGGATGGGCAATAAAGTTCTGAAACTGGATAACCACAAGTATGGAGGCTGGCATTTCAGAACTACCGATGCCGCCGGTAATATTCTGTTTCAGGCGCATGGCACTATTCATGCCTTTGAACCCAACCAACGGATAGTGCGCACGTTCCAGATGGATAACGCCGCCTTTGATGTAACACTTGAGTTTCTGGATTTTAAAAAACTGACCGATACCACCAGCCTTTTCAGCATGCACATCATTTACAGGTCGGTTGAATTGCGCGACCTGCAACTGAAAATGCCGTTTGAGTTCGGGCTGAATATGGCGCACGGCCGCTTGCAGGAAATCATGAATCAACAAAAAACCGATGGAAGCAGGTAACCTAAACCCCAAAGTTGATTTTTTCTTCAATAAAGCCACCCAATGGAAGGCAGCGTATGCGCAACTGCGGAGCCTTGCCCTTGGCTGCGGGCTGGCAGAAGATTTGAAATGGGGCTGCCCCTGTTACACGCATCAGGGCAATAATGTGGTACTGATACACGGCTTTAAAGACTATTGCGCACTACTGTTTTTTAAAGGTGCTCTGATGGGCAATGCCGACGGCCTGTTGATTCAGCAGACAGCAAACGTGCAGTCGGCAAGGCAAATGCGGTTTACCAGTTTAAGTGAGGTAGCGACGCAGGAGGCAATCATTAAAGCACATATTTATGAAGCTATTGAAATTGAAAAGGCCGGATTGAAAGTAACTCTAAAAAAAACCTCAGATTATACCATACCCGATGAGTTTCAGCAAAAACTGGATACAAACCCTGCCCTGAAAACCGCATTTGAAGCCCTGACACCCGGGCGACAAAAGGCATATCTGTTTCATTTCGGGCAGGCAAAGCAGGCATCAACCCGCCTGGCAAGGGTAGAAAAATTCATACCGAAGATACTGGAAGGGAAGGGGTTGGAGGATTGATTGTAGTTAGAACTGCCGACTTTAGTCGACAATACATAACAAATGCTCCTTTGTTTTGATAGCCAGCGAATTCATTCGCTGTTACTAAAAAGACATCCTAATTTACCTAGCATTCATTACTTACATAAACGCTACAACAATGGAAACAACCGTAAAAGCAGCCAAAAGAAACAAAATTATCTATTGGATAGCCACCATCTGGCTATCACTGGGTATGGTATCAAGCGGCGTGGTGCAGCTCATACACCTGAAAGAAGAGGTAGACCTTTTCAACCATCTGGGGTACCCTGAATACTTCCTTACCATTATTGGTGTCTGGAAATTGCTCGGTGTGGTAGCAGTACTCGTGCCGAAATTCCCGGTAGTAAAAGAATGGGCCTATGCCGGATTCTTCGTAACCATGGCAGGCGCGCTGTTTTCGCACCTGGCCGTAGGCGACACCACCTTTGAGGCTTTCTTTGGGCCAATACTACTGGTTGTGCTTACGGTAACCTCATGGTATTTCAGACCTGCCAGCAGAAAAGTAATTGATTTGCAGAAATAGTGTATATAATTTGCGTATTCAGACATTTGTCGTATATTTACAGACAAATGTCTGAATGTAAAACCATGACAACCGCAAAATCAAATATAGAAATTAAGCTCAGCAAAGAAATTACTTCATTTCTGAAACAGGCTCGTATTGATACTAAATCAGTTACTTATGAGGATTTCCTTGCCAACAAAATGCTTATCATTGCGGTCATAAGGGCAGGTATTCCTTATTCACTTTTCGGATTGATTCAGGACTACACACCTTTTTCAGAAACTGACTGGGCGGGTTTTCTTGATATTTCTACCAAGTCTTTGCAGAGATACAAAACATCTACCAATCACCATTTCAAGCCAATACATTCTGAGAAAATCATTGAACTGGCTGAAGTTACAAAGGTAGGGCTGGATGTTTTCGGTAATATGGATAAGTTGCGTCTGTGGCTCAATACCCCCAATTATGCCCTTGGAAGCCAGAAGCCGATTGAATTGCTGCGCGATTCTTATGGCAAAGAATTGGTGATAAGTGAGCTGGTGCGTATTAATCACGGTATTTTGGTGTAACATGGAAGTTTACCGACTTTCACGCGAGAAACATGCCAGTCCGTTGTCGGGCAAAGGGGCAGCCATGAAAGGGGCGAGGTGGAATTCAGCAGGAGTAGAACTGATTTACGCCGCTGCCAACCGTTCGTTGGCTATGGCCGAAGTGGCAGTGCATTTTACATGGGCTACGCTGCCGGAAGATTATGTGATGATAAGTATTGACATTCCGGATGATATAGCCATAATAGAGGTGGCAGAGGCAGCACTACCGGCTAACTGGAAAGACTTTCCACATCCGGTATCTACTCAGAAATTCGGCGATGAGTTTGTATATGGCAACCAGTATTGTGTTTTACGAATCCCCTCTGTCGTTACACAAGGAGATTTTAACCTGCTCATCAATCCTAATCATAAAGATTTTAATCGAATTGAGATAAGCAAAATTGAGAAATTTCCATTTGATAGGAGGCTTTTGATGTAAACTACCATCCAACCTTTAATCAGCAAAACCCATGAGCAATAAAAAGGAACTACCAGCCGAAGTACGCACCGAACTACTCAAAACCCTGAAAACCCGTTTTGAAAAAAATAAGAATCGGCATGAAGCAATAGGCTGGGAGCTTGTAAGGGCGAAGCTGGAGGTTGATGCTGATAAATTGTGGTCGTTAAACGAAATGGAAATAACCGGAGGCGAGCCTGATGTTATTGGTTACGACGCCAATACCGACGTATATATTTTCTGCGATTGTTCGGCTGAAAGCCCGAAAGGCCGCCGGAGTATCTGCTACGACCACCCGGCATTAAACGCGAGAAAGGAGTATAAACCCGCCAACAGTGCCATAAATATGGCTGAGGAAATGGGCATTGAATTATTGAATGAAGAACAGTATCGCCATTTGCAAACCCTTGGTAAATTTGATACCAAAACTTCAAGCTGGCTGCTTACCCCCGATGCGGTTAGAAAGCACGGCGGGGCTATCTTTGGCGACAGCCGGTATAATCATGTCTGGACCTACCATAACGGCGCTGACTCTTACTACGCTGCCAGAGGTTTCCGCGGCTTGTTAAAAGTATGAGGGCATTCAAATTGCGCTGCATCAGTAACAAAACCAGATTAATTCCTCCTGAAAACCGCTTTCAATTGAAACTCTTCATTTTGTGTAGCTACCCTGTGTAGTTTGCATTTTATCTTTGCTGTATCAAACAATCAGCCAGATGTCGTATTGCTTTTACATTGACCGCATGACGGGCGCGCAACAGGCGCTTCATAAAAACTATCATGATAACCATTATGGTTTTCCAATACATGACGATAACGAGCTTTTCGGGCGATTGCTGATGGAAATCAACCAGGCTGGCTTAAGTTGGGAAACCATCCTTCGCAAGGAAGAGTCGTTCCGCGCGGCCTACGATAACTTCAATATCAGTAAAGTAGCCAATTATACCGAGGCCGACCGCGAACGCCTGATGGCCGATGCAGGCATTATCAGAAACCGACTGAAAATTAACGCCGCCATTGAAAACGCCCGTACCATACAGGGTTTGCAGGCGTCGCATGGGTCGTTTGAAAAATGGCTGGAAGCCCACCACCCACGCACCAAAGACGAATGGGTGAAATTGTTTAAGAAAACTTTCCGCTTTACAGGCGGAGAAATTGTAAACGAATTTCTGATGAGCATTGGCTATCTGCCCGGCGCACACGATACCAACTGCCACATATACCATAAAGTATTAGCCCAAAAACCACTCTGGCACAAGGCTGTTTAATAACCTCCACGATTTTTTGATTGAGTCCGCCGCTGCATTGCGGCAACCTTTACGCGATCTGCACGGGCGGCCTTACGGGCCGCCTCATTGCAGTACCACTCAGCCTGCTTTATTGAGTTTCAAGCCTTTTTCTGCCTTTTTCTTTTGCAAAGCACCAAAAATTGCGCGAGTATTGTATAAAAATGTATTGATGGCAGCCGATAATGAACTCATAATTGCAGTGCTGGAGTCGCAATACAGAGCTGCGTTTGCCATGTTGCGCGCTGCTATTGTAAAAGTACCCACCAATTTGTGGCATACCCACACCAGCCAGCACCCTGTCTGGCAGCTCACTTTTCATACCCTCTGGGCAGCAAAAATGTATCTTTCGGCTAACCCGTGGTCATTTACTCCGTGGCAAAATGCCCATCGCGGCGCCGAAAACCTCGGCAATTACCCCACCACTACCGCCCATACACCCTCAGAAATACTCAGCTTTATAGATGATATACAAGCCAGCCTGGCACATGACCTTTCTCAATTGCCCCTCCATGCGCCTTCGGGCTTTGAGTGGTATCCCGTAAGCAGGCTTGAGCTGCACCTGGTTAACATCAGGCATATTCAGCACCATACAGCCCAAATCATAGAGCGGCTCAAATCGGCAGGCATCAGCGATTTCGACTGGGTAATAAAGGGTTAATCATAAATTTTTAAGAAAATATTTGGCGAATTCAAAAATCGATTTTACATTTGTCGACCAAAATACATTTTTAGTCGAAAAGTTTAAAACTATGGAAAAGGACGAACTGGTTATTCAGGATATAATAAAAGGAGCCAAAAAATTAATGCAGCAATATGGTTTAAAAAAAACCACCATGGAAGACATAGCCAAAGCTGCCGGCAAAAGCAAAAGTACCTTGTATTATTATTTTAAAGATAAAGAAGAGATATTCGACAGGGTCATCAACCTTGAAATCGACGAGTTTTTTTATAGCGTTAAAACCGCTGTTAATGAACAACCCGACTCCATTTGTATGCTGAAGGCCTACATTGTAACAAAGGTAAAAGCCATTAAAGAGAAGGTAAACCTATACAGCCTGGTAGTTGAAAACGACCTGAACGGAAGATTAAATGAAGAATATTCTAACCTGCGAAACAGGTATGACCACGAAGAAAAACATTTGCTGGAGTCTATTCTGGCCAAAGGCGTAGAAACCGGGCAATTGAAAGAAGAGATTCTGGAAAACCTTGATTTGCTCAGCGATTTGATGGTGAGTTGTATCAGAGGAATTGAACTGGATATAATAGCCCGCAAGAAAAACACCGCACTGGCCGACAAGGCAGACCTGCTGGTGGATATGATAATTAAAGGAATGGGCAGGTAAAGCACACCAACACAATGCTTCTCGGAGCATTTTTTTAGCACCCAAATTCGACCAAAAAACGATTTTAGTCAAACAGTAAACAAAACAAACCAATGACAAGCAGATTAAATTTATTAGCGGCATCAAGCCTGTTGGTTTTAGCAGGTTGCGCATCACACGAGCCAGCCAAAACCGTAGAAACCAAAAAAGATTATAACGTGCAGGTAGAAAAGCCAATGCCTTACAGCGGCGTTGTGCAGGCGAAATACTCGGGGGTGGTAGAAGCCCAGAAAACAACCGTTTTGAGCTTTGCCACTCTGGGCACTGTAACCGATATATTGGTGGCCGAAGGCCAGAACGTAAAGAAAGGCCAGTTGCTGGCCAGGCTAGACGCCTCTACTGCACAAAACACGTATCAGGCAGCGTTGGCAAGCCAGAAACAGGCCGAAGACGCCTACAAAAGAATGAAACCCATGAAAGAAAACGGCACCCTGCCAGAAATAAAATGGGTAGACATAGAAACAGGCTTGCAACAGGCAAAGTCGGCAGTGGCAATTGCTCAGAAAGGCATCAGCGACTGCAACCTGTATGCGCCTGTAAGCGGGGTAATAGGCAAAAAAAATGTACAGCCCGGCATGAACGTGGCTCCGTCAATGTCGGTGCTTGAGCTACTGGGCATCCAGACGGTTTATGTAAAAATACCGGTTCCGGAAGACGAAATCAGCATGTTCAAAAAAGGCGAAACCGCCGAAATAACCATCAATGCCATAGGTAAAACCATTACCGGCACGGTAAAAGAAATTGGCGTAACGGCCGACATCCTGTCGCACTCTTATCCTGTAAAAATAGAAGTACAGAATTCGGCAGCCGAAATTAAACCCGGCATGATTTGCTCGGTACAGACCACGGCTCATGACCAACGCACCGGCGTTTTGGTTTCAAACAAAGCCTTGCAGAAAGATGCAGACGGCCAGCAGTTTATTTACATCGAACAAGGCGGTAAAGCTCTGAGAGTAAACGTAAAAACCCTGAAGCTGATAGATAACCAGGTGCTGGTGCAGGGCGAAGTGCCGCCGGCTGCCAACGTTATTGTAGCCGGGCAGCAAAAATTAAGTAATGGTTCAACAGTTCAAATTGCGCGTTAATCATGAAAAAACAGAAACTGAATATTATAGAACTGGCTATGAAGCATAAGCAGATAGCCATCATTATTACAGTGATACTCTCTATTGCAGGGCTTGTGTCGCTGATGATAATGCCCCGGAACGAGTTTCCTGAGTTTACCATTCGCCAGGGTTTAATCATCGGGGTGTATCCCGGTGCCAATTCAGCGCAGGTAGAAGAAAAGCTAGCCACCAAAGTAGAAAGCTTTTTGTATGGGTTTCAGGAAGTAAACCGCGAAAAAACCTATTCTATCTCTAAAGAAGGAATGCTGATTGTTTTTGTTGAGGTAAATAATAACGTGAAAGACCCTGATGCCTTCTGGGACAAAATAAAGTTTGGCTTAAACAATCTTAAATCTGAGCTGCCGCCGCAGGTGCTGGCTTTGGTTGCCAATAATGACTTCGGAAATACGTCGGCCATATTACTTACGGTGCAGTCAGACAGCAAGAGCTATAAAGAACTTGACCGCGAACTGAAAGTAATTGAAACTGAATTCAGAAAAATAAAGTCGGTCTCTAAAGTGAAACACTTTGGTTTGGTTCAGGAGCAGATAACCATTTATCCTGACAACGACAAACTGGCTTACTACGGTGTAAAACCCGTTAATGTACTGGCCGCTGCGCAACTGGAAGGCTCTATTTATTATGGCGGCGAGCTGGACAACGGCCAGCTGATAACCCCGATACACATTCCGTCAACCTATCAATCGGAAGAAGACATCAAAAACCAGATAGTTTATACCGACCCCAACGGTAATGTAATCAGGGTAAAAGACGTAGCGCGCGTGGTAAGAGAATATCCTAAGCCAGACGCCATCATCAAAAACAACGGCACAAACAGCCTGCTGATATCGCTGGAAATGCAACCCGGAAACAACATTGTTTCTTTTGGTAAAACGGTAGACGAAACGCTTGAATCGCTGAAAGGCAAAATATCGCCCGATGTGCAGATTGCCAAAATCGCCGATATGCCACAGGCCGTAGAGCATTCAATAACCCACTTTCTGAAAGAATTTGCCATTGCCATTGTAGCCGTTATTATTGTAACCATGCTGCTGCTGCCTTTCAGGGTAGCTGCGGTAGCCGGGGCAACCATTCCTATTTCAATTTTTATTACCCTCGGTATTTTATATGCCTTAGGCATTGAGCTGCACACGGTGTCGCTGGCGGGTTTAATTGTGGTGCTGGGTATGGTGGTAGACAACGCCATTGTAGTGCTTGACGGACACATTGAAAAACTAGACCACGGCGAAACCCCCTGGAACGCCGCCTGGAAAAGCGCCAGAGAACTGTTTATACCGGTGTTTTCGGCCACGATGGCTATTATTGCCACTTATGTGCCTATGATGTTTTTTCTTGACGGCATGGTGGGCGATTTCGTGGGTGCATTGCCCATAACCATTGGTGTAGCCCTTATTACGTCTTTGCTTATTGCCTGTTTTCTGGTTCCGTACTTAAGCTATGTGTTTATTAAAAAAGGAATCAAGAAAGAAACCGCCAAACCGGGAAGGAAGTCGCTGCTGGATGTGATTCAGAATCTATACGACAAAATGCTTGAGCTGGCTTTCAAATTTCCTAAAACTACTATTCTGGCCGGCATTGGCTCTGTGGTAGCAGGTTTAGCCATATTTGCAACGGTGCCACGCCAGTTGTTCCCGAAAGTAGACCGTAACCAGTTTGCAGTAGAAATTTATCTGCCTGAAGGCAGCACGCTTGAGCAAACCGCCTTTGTTTCTGACAGCCTCGAAAAAATGCTGATAAAAGACAAGCGCGTTGCCAATGTGGCCGCCTTTGTAGGTACCAGTTCGCCGCGTTTTCATACCACGTATGCGCCCAATTTTCCGTCCCGAAATTATGCGCAGCTGGTGGTAAATACCCAGACAGCCAATGATGCCATTGCCCTGCTGACAGAATATGAAGCCAGGTACCGCAATCATTTCCCGAATGCGTATGTGCGTATGAAACAGCTGGATATGCTCAGCACCACTGCACCTATTGAGGTGCGTATCAGCGGCGATAACCTCGACAGCATCAAGACCGTTGCCATGCAGGTAAAAGCTGCCATGAATAAAAACGAAAACGTTATTTGGGCCAGAACCGACTACCTTAATCCACGGCAGGGTATAAGCGTTGAAATCAATGATGAGATTGCCAACCGGCTTGGTTTAACCAAAGGTACAGTGGCGGCGTCGCTGGCTGCTGGTATGTCTGGCATGCCTGTGGGTACCATCTGGGAGGGCGACTACCCCGTTAACATCAAACTGATGAACGCCCCGGGCCAAAAAAACAGCTTTGACGACATCGCCAATCAGAACGTAACCTCGCCAATTACGGGCGCAACTGTTCCTGTAAGGCAGATAGCCAGCGGCATCACCAACGATTGGAGCGAAGGACAGATTATCCGCCGCAACGGTACCAGAACCATCACCGTAAGGGCTGACGTAAAACACGGCGCCCTTGCCTACAAAGTACTGGCTGATATTAAGGCCGCTATAAAAACCATTCCTTTGCCAAAACAGACAACCCTGTCTTATGGCGGTGAAGAAGAAAGCGAAGTTGAAAACTATATTCCAATGGCCAAGGCATTGGTGGCTGGTATCCTGCTTATCTTCTTTATACTGCTGTTCCAGTTCAAAAAACCTAAACTGGCTCTGTTGGTAATGACCACCATGCCGCTGAGTTTTCTGGGTGCGGCATTAGGTATTGTTATTACGGGTTATCCTTTTGGTTTAACATCGTTTCTGGGTATTATGAGCCTGATGGGAATTGTGGTACGTAACGGGATTATCCTGATTGATTATGCCGAAGAACTGCGAACCCACCACGGCATGACACTCCTGAACGCCGCCGTAGCAGCCGGTAAACGCAGAATGCGCCCTATATTCCTGACCTCGTTTGCGGCAGCCGTAGGCGTGGTACCCATGATACTGAGCGGCTCTACCCTGTGGGGGCCTTTGGGTGCGGTGGTATGTTTCGGGTTACTGGTGTCTATGATACTCACCCTGTTTATGGTGCCGGTGTTGTATCAGCAATTATTTAAAAAGAACTACGCTTAAAAATCTGAAAATGAGACATATAACCCTCTTATTGGCTGCTGTGTGTGTATCGGCAGCAGCCTATAGCCAAACCGCCCTTACCCTTGAGCAAAGCCAGGCGCTTGCCCTGAAAAACAACAAGGCGTATAAAAACACGGCACTTGAAATTGAAGCAGCCAGAGAAATACAGCAGAATGCTTACACCAATTATTTTCCGAAGGTAAGCGCCAACGTATTTGGCATGCAGGCCATAGACCCGCTCGTAAAATTCAAGATGGATGGCGGCAACCTGCCTGTGTATGACGGCAACCCGGCCAACCTGGCCAGTGCCACACAGTTTGCGTATTTTCCGGGTATGGACCTGCGCATGATGCAGCGCACAGCAGCCGGAGTGCTGAATATTGCCCAGCCATTGTATACCGGCGGGCGGCTTACAACCGGCAACCAGCTGGCCGCACTTAATGTAGATGTAAAAGAAAAACAACAGCAGCTAAGCGAAAACGAAGTGCTGCTGAAAGTTGAACAGCAATACTGGCAGTTGATAGCGTTACAGGAAAAACAAAAAACGCTCGAAAAATATGAGGTGTTGCTGAATGATGTGCGCAGGCAGGTAGACGATGCCCACAAAGCCGGGTTAATTATTAAAAACGATGTGCTGAAAGTGCAGATTAAACAAAGTGAGCTGGCGGCCAACAAAAACAAACTGCAAAACGGCAAAAAACTGGCAACCATGCAGTTTTGCCAGACCATCGGCATTGAATATGACAGCACCCTGGCATTGCAGGAAACCCCTGACATAAGCCGGAACCCGATGGCCTATTATGTGAATCATGGCGGGGCTTTAACCAACCGCACTGAATATAAACTACTGGAGAAATCGGTAGAAGCGGCGCAACTGCAAACCAAAATGAAAAAAGGAGAGTATATGCCAACTGCCGCACTGGGGCTGGCGGGTTACCATCTTAATTTTCTGGAAAGTGGCACCAAGAATTTTACCAACGGGCTGGCGTATGTCTCGGTATCTGTTCCGATATCTGACTGGTGGGGTGGGTCTCACAGTATCAAAGAGTCTAAAATAAAAGAGCAGATAACCGCCAACAGCTTTGAGGATACCAAGGGCCTGCTGTCACTACAAATGGAAAAGGCCTGGACAGACCTGAACGAAGCATGGAAGCAGATAGCCATTATTAAACAAACGGCCATTCAGGCAGAAGAAAACCTGAAAGTGAGCCAGTCGGGTTATGCCAGTGGTTTGGTAACACTGTCTGACCTGCTGGAAGCCCAGGCCCTGGTAACAGAAACCGCCAATAAACTGACGGAAGCACAAACACAGTACAAACTGGCCGTTACAACCTACCTGCAGGTAACCGGCCGGAAATAAAATAGGGAATAACCCAAAAAAACTGCCAAATGAGGGCGGCCGCAAGGATAGAGCAAAGAATAGTGAGGCGGCCGCCATTCAGGTGGTAAATGTATGGCACAAATGGTTTGTTTTCTTGCCGATGGAACAAGCCTGATTTTTAATTGCCGGAATGATAATGGAAGCGAACTAATCTGATAAACAAAAAAACTCCTTCATTTCTGAAAGCGCATTTGGTGGTGGTAAGGCGGTTGCTGAAGCCTTGGGTTAATAACTTTTCACCGTTATAGCCTTAGTGGGTTTCCAGGTTTTTCCGTCTGCAAAACGAACCGAAACCAGCGACACCACTATTCTTGTGGCGTTGTCGTGGCCTTCTAAAATCCAGTTACCTAAAACATTAGCCTGGCCCGGCGCCAGCTTTACTTGGTAAACTCCTCTGAAACGGTTGTTTTTGCGAACCGGGTGATTTACCGGCCGGTTGTAGCCATCATAACAGGCAATGGTTACTTCGTAGCGGTCTATGGTTTCAGTGCTTAAGTTTGAAACCACCACACTGGCTTCGGGCGTGCTTACTGAATTATACTTGAGGTCAACTGAATTAATGGCCAGCGGCGGGTCATTTACTTTTTGCTTTGCGTTTTGCTTAGTATTTTTTTCTTCTTTCCGGCCGTTTGCAATTTGGGCATTCTGCGCTTTTATGGCTTCAATCCGTTTGGCCAGTTCTTCATTGGTCCGCAAAAAATAGGCGTCAATATAGCCGGTTTTGCCTTTATGTATGGCCTGCACGTAGTCGTTGCCATCATTAAAATCTTTTTTATAGCCAACTACCGAAATTTCAGAGTTCGGCGGAATTTTATACATCATTTCCATGGGCTTATTGAAGCGGTCGTTCCAGAAAACAATTTCGTCGCGGTTAGTAATAGTTATTTTCCCGAAACGCACGGGCGGTTCCAATGCCCTTACCAAACCAAGCCTTTGCTCGGTGGCCGATATCTGGCTCTGGAGCGCTTTCAGACTTTGTTCCTGATTCTGCCGCAATTGTTTCAGGCTGTCCAGCCTTTTCTTAAGTACTACGCCACTCTGAGCAAACCCACTCAAACTCAACAATAAAAAAAACAGCAATTTTTGCATATATATTCATTTACCTGGCTTTTATTAAATAAAACAAAGAAAAATGTTTTGTGTACAGGTTTTACTCCAATCTACCCATAATAACTGGCATTACGCGCCAATTGATACATTATATTACTGTTACCCAACTCAAGGCACCAAAAAAAGCGCCCTTAAACAAGAGCGCTTTTTAACCTTACCCAAACTAATATCAAAACATTATGTACGTTTTAGCTATTCAATTAATACTATATATTGCATAACTGGTAATGGCTCTTCCGCTAAAATCAGGCAGAGGTTAACTTAGTATTCAGCTGCCCCAATAGCTTATTGAGCGTTTTATGAAAACCCGCAATTTCTTCAAGTGCAACAGAATCGTCAGAGAAACTACTCAGTATTTTTTCAGGTATCAGCACCGCTTTTTCTTTAAGCTTTTCGCCTTTTTCGGTGAGCGAAACCAGCACTTTGCGTTCGTCTTCGCTTGAGCGTTTTCTTACCACCAGTTCTTTTTGCTGCAGCCGTTTAAGCAAAGGCGTTAAAGTGTTAGATTCCAGATACAGCCTGGCTCCAATTTCGGTTACTGTCAGGCTATTGTGTTGCCAAAGCACCAGTAAAACCAGGTATTGGGGGTAGGTTATATCAAGTTCGCTCAGAAACGGCTCATACAATTGGGTTGTGAGCCTTGAAGCCGCATACAGCGGAAAACAAAGCTGTTTGTCCAGATAAAGCGCCGTAAAATCTTGTTCGGTTTTCATAGCATTTGCTGTATGTAGGCTTCCATGTCTTCAGGCTTGGTGGTGGGCGCATATCTTTTTACAGCCTTACCGTTTTTGTCAACCACAAATTTGGTAAAGTTCCATTTGATGTCATCAACCAGCAAACCACCTTGCTCGGCTTTCAGGTAATCAAATATCGGGTGGGCGTTCGGGCCGTTTACATCAATTTTTTCGAACATCGGAAAGCTCACCCCATAATTTAACTGACAAAACTCTTCAATATCTTTTGAGCTGCCAGCCTCCTGATTGGCAAACTGGTTACACGGAAAACCCAGCACCACCAGCCCTTTGTCTTTATTGGCCTGGTATAGTTTTTCAAGGCCTTCGTATTGCGGGGTAAGGCCGCATTTGCTGGCTGTATTCACCACCACTACGGTTTTGCCCTTAAACTGGCTCATAGAAACGGGCTTGCCCGAAAGCGCTTTGGCTTCAAAATCATAAAAACTCTTAGCTGCTCTATCTGCTTTTTTGCTGAACAAAAGTTTTAAACCGCCTGTTGACCACAAGGCCCAAAGTACCAAAACCGGCTGAAAAAATAAGCGGATTAACCGTTTCTGGTCGGTATCAAGGCCAAAGGCATCAATTCCGTTGGTGTATTGAGATATATTACCCGGAAAAATAAGGATGTAAAAAATGGCCAGTGCGATACCCACTTTGGCGCGGTGCTTAACCAGAAATATCATAGAAAGCCCCAGGGCTATTTCAACCAAACCGGAAGAAAGCACCACGAAGTCCATAAATGCGGGGTTAGTGGGCAACCAGCGGGGCACCTGTGCCAGAAACTCCTGCCTTTGAAAAGTAAGATGGCCAATACCAGCCAGGGTCATCAATGCACCCAACAGAATTCTGAACAGGTTTTGTATGCGTGAAGTTTTCATTTATTTAAAATTTAGTCGTTTAAAATTAAATCGCTTGCGATGCAAATTTAGTAAATAAAGTTGACCCGGCACATACTTTTTGAAAATTTAATGTGGCAAGGCTAAAAAAGTAATGCTGCCAATGGGCAGTGTAGGGGGCAGGTAAAAAAATACAGATGGCAAATAAACCACCGCAGGGTTTTCAGGTCAAAGCAGGGCAATCTTATTTAAAAGCGAATGACTGATAAAACTACCTCTACAAAAACGCCTGATTCTGCCCCTAAAGCCAAAAAAAAGAAATCTGCCCTGCGCGAATGGTTCGATTCCATTTTGTTTGCCGTTGTGGCCGCCTCGTTGATACGCTGGCTGATGTTTGAGCCTTACACCATTCCCAGTGGCTCTATGGAAGCCAGCCTGCTGACAGACGATTTTATTTTTGTAAGCAAATTTCATTATGGCACCCGTACGCCCAAAACGATTCTGCAGGTACCGCTCACACATCAGAAAATATGGGGTACCGAAATCCCCTCGTTTCTCGACTGGATTCAGCTTCCGCAATTCCGTTTGCCGGGTTTTACGCATGTTAAAAATGGCGATGTGGTGGTTTTTAATTACCCCGGCTGCCCCGAGCGGCCCGATGAGTTTGGCGGTTATGACAAGTACCCGGTTGATTTACGCACCAATTATATTAAACGTTGTATTGGTGTGGCAGGAGACGTGGTGGCCTTGAATGCCGGACAAATAACCATTAACGGCAAGCCTTTTATAAGCCCGGCAACGGTACAGATGGAATATGAAGTTGAAACCAGTGATTTGGTGAACGACAAGGTTTTCAGGAAATACGGCATTACTGAGTTCAGCCAGTTGGTAAGCCCCGAAAACACCATTGTGTACGATGTAAGAGCCACCGAAAAAGCCATTAAAGATTTGCAGAGCCAGGATTTTGTGAAGCGTACCCAACAGGTATTACTGGCTAAAGGTGATACCAGCAACCGGAATTATGTTACGTTTCCGCATAATGCGCGGCTTTTTCCGAATAATCAGGATAACATGGAGGCATTTACTGTACCCAAAAAGGGTATGACGATTGCGCTTACAGAAAAAAAACTGGCTTTCTATAAGGGTATTATTACCACTTTTGATGGTAACGATGATGCCCGCTACGAAAACGGACAAATATTAATAAACGGCAAGCCCATTAGCACCTATACTTTTAAACAGAACTATTATTTTATGATGGGCGACAACCGCCATAGTTCTGACGACTCGCGTTTCTGGGGCTTTGTGCCGGAAGACCACATTGTAGGCAAGGCCGTATTTGTTTGGATGTCGTTCGATAAAAACGGTACTTTCTTCAACAAAGTACGCTGGAAACGCTTGTTCAGTATAATTCATTAAGGCAGCAGCAGCCTATGGGTTATCTACCCAGCCCAGGGGTTTTTCGGGCGTGCGCGAGTCGTTCTTGATACACAAAGCCGTTGGTACTCGCGGCGGGCCGCCTGAGATGAGTATCTTGGCCGCACCACCAGGCCCCGAGCTTGAAGGAGAGGGTTCAGGGCTTGGGGCGCGGGCCATCAGGGCTTTAAAAAGCCCGGGCGGAACCGCATTGCCCGTATCACGTCGGTCGAGCCAGTATCTGATTATCGAAACATCAGATACCGCAAAATAGCCCACTACTGTTTCTTTTTTATCACGGATATTGCTGATGTTGCCGCGCAGAGCCGTAGGCGGGGTGTCTGTTATGCCGCCATTGTTTTCTGTCTGCTGCTGAAAAAGTCTGAAATACGCATACGCATCTTTGGTGTGCGATAACTGGCGTAATTCAACCAATGCACCCTGATACTGGTAATACGGTATTTTGGCAACTTTTCTTTGCAAAATCTGTCCGCCATTGGTAAGCCGGTCTTCAAACAGATTTAGTGTTGGGCTATAAAATATCTGCCAGCATTGGGTGCGGCACTGGTAGTCGTAGGTCCATTCGGTAGTCGGAATGGGCGGCATTTCCCAGTCGCTATCCCAGGTGTATTTTGGGCTAAAACAATCTTCAAACGGTTCGTTGCCCGACACAAAGTACTGTTTGTTGAGGTAAACCCCCGGCAATATTTTATTAACCGCATAAACGCCTCTCACACAGCTTTTGCACCATTCCTGTTTTTCATAAAGCACCCACTCCCAGCTATAAAAATTGCGTTGGTCGGCAGGGTCTTGGGTATCCACATACAGTTCATGAAAACCATTAAAGCCTATACCATTTATGGCGGCGGCAGTAGGGTTAAATGTGGCATTCACGTTTTTCATTGGTGCAACAGCTTCCAGTTTTTCCGGCTCCGACGCATACTCGGCACCGTCAGTAAGTCTGAATTTTAACTGATAAGTCTTTCCGGTCTGCCCCCTGAAATGCTCCGTCAGCGCATAATAGCCCGGCCGGTTTTTATCTTCTGTATAAGTTACCGTTTCTGAGCCATCAACCAGCAGTTGCACTGTTGCACCGGTAAGCGGCAAAGATACCAGACCTGACAGTGCATCGGTTTTGGCACGGAATAGCTTCAATGTTTGCGGCTCGTCGGCGGTGGTCAGGCGGCCTTCAACAATAATGGCATTCAGATTATTGTTTACATTAAACGCTATCTGCTCTACACAGCCTGCCGCCACCAGTAAAACTACCAGTATTAAAGCTGATGGTAAGAATAAACCTTGTTTTTGAGGTTTCATTTTTTTGTTGGTGTGCATTTAGTTGGTTCTGGTTCGTCTATCCACCCGAGGGGTCTTTTTCCGGTACTATGTCTGGTTTCCAGACAGGTGGCCCTGGGTACTCTGGGTGGGCCATCCCAAATAAGCATAAGGGCTACTTCAGGCGGTTCTGGTTCTGCATTAGGTTTCCGCTGGTTTAAAATCTCAAACAAACCCGGCGGCACCAGGTCGCCGGTATCTTTCCGGTCTACAAAGTGCCGTACATGTATGGCCGCCGACGCCGCAAAATACCCTACTACCACCTCGCGGTCGTTGGCAATATTTCTGATGTTGCCTTTCAGTGCCGTAGGCGGTGTGCTGGCAATGCCGCCATTGTTTTCGGTTTGTTCCTGAAAGTGCTTAAAATACCTGAACGCCTCTTTGGTTAAAGAAAACTGCCTGATTTCTATCAATGCCCCTGTGCATTGGTAATAGGGCATCCGCCCAATTTTGCGTTCTATAATCCGGCCGCCGTTGGTGAGGCGGTCTTCAAACAGATTCATGGTTTCGCTGTTAAAAATTTCCCAGCAGCCCTCGCGGCATTCGTAATCATATATCCAGGGCTTGCTTACAAAGGCGGGTGCTCCGGGCTTGCGTTCGGCAGGCTGGGTAAAACAGTTTTCATAAGGTTTACTGCCCGACTGATAAAACCTGTTAAACGGGTATTGCCCAGGTATAACTTCATTTACGGCATAAATGCCGTTTTCGCAGGTGCGGCACCATTGTTTCTTTTCATAGATGGTGTATTCCCAGCTATAAAAGTTTTCCTGGTCGGCGGGGTCCTGCACATCCACGTATATAGAATGTACTCCTTTATAGCCTTCGGGCTTGTCAAAAGGCTCATAGGCATTATACTTAATATGTAGTTCGGCAATGTCTGGCACTGCGGGCATTACTTCTATGGTCGACTCATACCTGCCTCCGTCGGCCAGCTCAAATCTAAGCTGATACGCGGCTCCGATTCTGGCCTTAAAACTGGCTGGTAAATAATAGGCGCCGGGTTCTTTTTCGGTCATGGGTATTACTTCGGTATTATTCACCACCAGTTCAACCCTGGCTTTTTCTACTACTATAATACCAGCGCGCCCGTTTTGTACTTTAGACCGGTGAATCTTTACCATTTGCTCGCCCGGGCCGTTGGTTACCCTGCCTTCTACCGAAAGCACATCCACTTTATAGGCGGCATCATATTCAATCTGGTCTATGCAGCTCAACCCTGCCAGCATTAACACTATAAAACAAAATATTTTTTTGCTACCCCGCACCTGAATCTGTTGGTTTTGAAAGTTTACTTAAACTGAAAATTGTATGATAACGACGGAATAGGCGTGGCAAAAATAGCCAGCCTGTAAGGGTTAGGCTCTGAGCCGCTGAAATAAATAGAATAGGCATTTTTGCGCCCATACAGGTTATAAACCGTAAATGCCCAATGCCCCTGCCAGCGTCTGTTTTTCATGCTTGGGTTGTAGATGTTCCAGGCAAAATCAAGCCGGTGGTAGTCGGGCAGGCGGGCCTGGTTCCGTTCGCCATAATATGGGTAGAGGCGGTCGCGGTAATACACCTGCCCTTCCGGAGCAGTAAATGGCCTGCCGGTGCTGTAAACAAAGTTAAAAGAAAAACTGTGGTATTTACCCTGGTTGATATTGATGCTCAGATTCAGGCTATGGGGGCGGTCATAATTAGCCCTGTACCATTCGCCATTATTAATCTGCTGGCTGAAATCAACGCTGCCATCTACCCGGTTCAGCGTGCGCGCATAGGTGTAATTGAGCCAGCCCGTCAGTTCTCCTTTTTTCTTGCTCAGCATCATTTCTAAACCGTATGCTTTGCTTTTGCCGGGCAGCAACTGGGTTTCCGGATACGGCTGCAGCATAAAATCGGCCCCTGATTTGTAATCCAGTGTATGGCTGGTGGTTCTCCAGTAGGCTTCTGCCGACACCTCAAATGTGTTTCCTTTCAGGTTACGCAGCCAGCCAATGGTAAACAACTGGCTTATCTGCGGTTTAATGTTGGCGTCGCTGGTTTTCCAGCGTGCGGTTGGCAAAGGCGTAGTGGTATTGGTAATGGCCTGCATATACTGGCGCATCATATTATACCCAATTTTGATTGACATATCGGGGCTGATGGCATACCTGATACCCAGCCGCGGCTCAAAACCGCCATAGGCTTTGCTTACTTTCCATGCGCCATAACTTACCGAATCAATAATGCTGCTCTCGCTCATGGTTTCTCCGGCCGCATATTGCCTTACCACACGCGGCCCCAGATTCATAAAATAAGAATAACGCAAGCCTGCAGATACCGCCAGTTTATCAGATATACTTCTCTCGTGGTCGGCATAAATGGCGGTTTCCAGCGCATTTTCGTCCGGAGTTTTCACATACGCTATGTTCACGCTGCCGCCCGGCATCAGTTCTCCGGGGTTTAGGCCATAATGTATGGCGCTGATACCGATTTCTGTTTTGGCGTTATCTGTCTGGTAATTCAGGTTAGACTTCAGTTGTTTATACCTGATTTCCTGCCGCAAGGTTACTTCACTGCCGGTGCCTGATTCAACCGACAGGATATCCGGCCTGTAACTGGCCGAAACGGCGGTGGTTTGTAAATTGAGTTTAGGCGTAAGCGCACTGAACCACTGCACCATGCCGTTTAGGGTCTGGTGCCTGTATTGGGTGTTTACAGAATTGATGTCGGCCAGACCGCCAATGAGGTTGGTCTGAAAAATGTCTTTGCTGAAATAGGCACTGGCTGTCATGGTATTTTTCTGGTCTATCCGCCAGAAGAGCTTGCCTACCAGGTCGCCGAAATTGGCCTTGATGCTATCCAGTTTTTTTGAGATAATGGGCAGAACAGAAGAATTGAACGACCCCCTTGCCGAGACTATCAGCCCGAGTTTGCCTTTTATCAGCGGCATATCGGCCGTTAATTTGTTAGACACCAGACTGATACCCCCCGACATAGAAAACTGCGTAAGGTTAGGGTTTTTTAATGAAATATCCAGCACAGACGCCGCCCGCCCGCCATAACGCGCCGGAACATTGCCTTTGTATAAATCCAGCCCCCGCACGGCATCTGCCGGAAACACCGAAAACAACCCGAACATGTGTGTGGGGTTAAAGATAGGCATTTCGTCCATCAGTATCAGGCTCTGGTCTGTATTACCCCCTCTGATGTTGATACCGTTGGCGGCCTCGCCCACACTGGTAACACCGGGCAGCAGTTGCAGACTTCTGAGAATATCAACCTCGCCCAGCGCTGCGGGCATCCGTTCTATGGTTTTAATATTAATGCGGCTTACACCCAGCAGAGGCTCGCGCACGGTGCGGTCGTAGCCTTTGTCAGACACCACCACTTCTTCCAGTTGCGCCGACACACTTTGCAGCCTGATGTCAAGATTGACATTCTGCCCTCCTGAAATGTTCACCCGGTACGGTAAATAACCTACATGGCGCACAATAAGCACGTGCTGCCCCGGCGGAAGAAGCAAACTGAATTTCCCTTCTGTGTCGGTATAAGTGCCTCTTAAAATCTTTTCGTAGTCAAGCACCACGGCGGCTTTCTGTAGCGGAGCATTATCAACCGAGTCGCGTATGGTTCCGGAAAGTATCTGGGCTTTTAATGGCAGACTAAGGATTATCAGAAAAAGTAAAGGTAATGGCTTCATAAGGGTTAGAACCTGAATTTTGTATGCTTTATTTGATGACGTTGCCTACTGTGCGAATGCTGTTAATTACCGGGGTTATTTCTCAGGGCAGGAAATAAAGAAGGCAACTATTTGATTGAATGGTGTAAATAAGACACAAATATCTGGTATTCCGGTTTTTCAGGCCAGGTTTTCAGGTACAGGATTAAAGAGATTCGACCTTACCTGATGAACTAATAACACCCGGGCGCAATAATTAAAGATACTATACTATTTGCCCCACGCCGGAACAGGTGTTTTATGGTAGAAGAGTTCGTCTACGTAATAGCTTCTTCTTGCTGTTTTATTGCAGGTGGTGTCACCGTCGATGGGGTAAATACAAGGTTGGTAGGCGCCATTACCAACGGAGTTCATGATACTAGCCGGAGCCCCATTAGGTAGCACATCGTCTCGGTGCGCGCGGGTCAGAAAACAATGCCCCAACTCATGAAACACCAGTGCCTCGCGGTTTTGCGCAGGCACATTCTGCCAACAGCCGGGGTTAATTACCACCACACGCTGGCCGTTTTTTTTCTGTACATAATGCCCGCATTCTTCAAAACTCAGGTTGTCAAACCGCATATCCAGATTCATAGCCGGCACATTAACGTTGCGTATCATGGCTTCTTCCAGAAACTTCGTCACATAGGGCTGCAAAACAGGGTCAATACTATAAACCATTGGTTCCGGTTCTTTCTTAGTACACGACAAGCAAAAAATAAGTTGAATTATCAGAAGTTTCTTTTGCATAGTTCAAAGATAAGTAGAAATTAATAAATACCATAATATTAACTGATTGCAGGCGGGCATGTATTTAATTTAGAAGCCAGGCAAATTTAAAACTATTGTAACATGGCCATAAAAGGCATTAGATATAATGAAGCGTAAGGCTTAAACGCTAAAATAAGATTGAAAATAACAGGCATCATGGTGCCTGCTCTTTCAGGCTTTGTTTGAAATTCGTAAGTTTACATTTGATTTTTGTTTATCGGGAACAGCCCGCACCAGTTAATTTTGATTTTTATCAGCCAAAATAGAATACGATGGATACCAGCGAGACCATTGAAGAACTTTACAAACGAAAGTTTAATTGGATGCCCGAAAATATCCGGAATGAAATAGGGCATTTCAATATTTTCAGTTTGGAACCACTTTCGGATAATGAACCAAGGGAGATTCCTTACAGAAGAAGAGATTTCTATAAAATAATGCTTGTTGTGGGTAACAGCAAGGTTCATTATGCCGACAAAATAATTGAAGTAAAGAAGCAGGCGCTTGCGTTTTCGAATCCGCAGATACCTTATAAATGGGAACATCTCGACAACATACGCGATGGCGCCTATTGCATTTTTAACAAGCACTTCTTCAATCAATTCGGTAATCCAGACCACTACAGGGTATTTCAGCCCGATGGCACCCATGTTTTTGAACTTACTGATGAAGAGGTACTTAAACTGCAAGGCATTTTTGAACGTATGTTTGAAGAACTCAATTCTGAATATATACACAAATACGATGTACTGAGAAACCTGGTTTTTGAACTGATGCACTTTGCCATGAAAATGCAATCAGACAATCTTTCAGCACGGCAACCTGCGAAAGCATCTCAGCGTATCTCAGCCATGTTTGTTGAGCTTCTCGAACGGCAGTTCCCCATAGAAGAAGCGCATCCAAGAATCAACTTCCGTTCAGCGTCAGACTTTGCCAGTCAGTTAAATGTGCACGTCAATCACCTGAACAGGGCAGTTAAAGAAATAACACAGAAAACCACCTCTCAGCTGATTGCCGAGCGTGTACTGCGCGAAGCCAAAGTGTTGCTGAGGCACAGTAACTGGAATGTTTCTGAAATTGCCGATGCCCTCGGTTTTACTGAGGTAACGCACTTCAATAATTTCTTCAGGAAACACACGGGGCAGAGTCCGGGTAAATTCAGAAATGTTTGATTTTCGTAAGCTATCCTTTGATTTTCGTTATCTTAACAACTCCTGCCAGGCTAATTTTGCATTAGCATATAATAAAACAATATAGCCATGAAAACACGTAAATTAGGCAAGGGAGGTCTTGAAGTATCAGCAATGGGCCTGGGTTGCATGGGAATGAGCTTCGGTTATGGCCCTGCCGGCGAAAAAAGCGAAATGATAAAGGTTATCAGAAGTGCAGCAGAGCAGGGGGTAACCTTTTTTGATACCGCCGAGGTATATGGCCCTTTTGCAAACGAAGAACTGGTTGGCGAAGCGCTTGAGCCATTTAAAGGTAAAGTAGTAATTGCTACCAAGTTTGGTTTTAATATAGACCGTACACAGCATAAACATACAGGTCTTAACAGCCGCCCTGAAAACATCAGAAAAGTGGCTGAGGAGTCATTGAAAAGACTTCGGGTTGAGGCAATAGATTTGCTGTATCAGCACAGAGTTGACCCCTCAGTGCCAATTGAGGACGTGGCCGGAACCGTAAAAGATTTAATTGCCGAAGGTAAAGTGAAGCATTTTGGCTTGTCAGAAGCCGGAGCCGCCACTATCAGAAAAGCGCATGCCGTGCAACCGGTTGCAGCACTGCAAAGTGAGTACTCGCTCTGGACACGCCAGCATGAAACAGAGATTATACCCACAATAGAAGAACTTGGCATCGGGCTTGTGGCCTTCAGCCCTTTGGGTAAAGGTTTTCTGGCTGGTAAAATAGACGAAACCACCCGGTTTGCCGATGGAGATATCCGCAATGTTTTGCCCCGCTACACCGAAGAAGCCCGCGTGGCCAATAAAGCACTGCTAGACCTGCTGCATCAGTTTGCTGAAAAAAGAAATGCCACACAGGCACAAATAGCGCTGGCCTGGGTGCTGGCGCAAAAACCCTGGATAGTACCCATACCCGGCACCACCAAAATTCACCGGCTGACAGAGAATAATGGCGCAGCAGCCATTTTATTAACTGAAAGCGAACTGGCAGACATTGAGGCTGCATCGGCACAGATAAAAGTAACCGGAGCGCGTTACACCGAAGCCATGGAAAAATCTACAGGCTTATAACAGGTAAACTGTTTTCTCAACAAATAAATCATTCCTGAATGACAAACGTACCCAATACATCTGGTGGTATTGCCTTGTGTTTGCGTTTATGGCATCAACACATTACCCAATTTTTAAAACGATTGGATTTTAAACAATGAAAAAATGGAAAATCAGAACAGAAGAAACTTTATAAAAGACGGAGTAATTATGGGCGGTACAATGCTGGGTTGGCAGGCTTACGGAAATTCAGAGGCGGCTTCTCAGCGCATCAATGCCGCTGGTTTGAGTAAGCGTATTTTAGGAACCGGCAAACATAGTATGCAGGTATCGGCAATGGGCCTGGGCTGCATGGGCATGAGTTACCACAGAAGTTTTGTGCCTGACAGAAAAGCTATGATTGCGCTGATTCGTAAAGCCCCTGAATTGGGCATCAATTTCTTTGATACCGCAGAAGCGTATGGCCCACTGGTAAACGAACAATTGGTGGGCGAAGCCCTGTATCCTATCAGAAAGCAGGTAATTTTGGCAACCAAATTCGGCTTTAAAGAGGGTAAACCGGGTCTCGGACTCGACAGCCGCCCTGAACGGATAAAACAGGTTGTAGAACACTCGCTGAAAAGTCTCAAAACAGACTATATCGACCTGCTTTACCAGCACCGCGTAGACCCCAACGTACCTATTGAAGATGTGGCAGGCACAGTGAAAGACCTTATTACTGCAGGAAAAGTAAAGCATTTTGGATTGAGCGAAGCAGGCCCTGAAAACATCCGCCGCGCACATGCAGTGCAGCCTGTTACGGCATTGCAAAGTGAGTATTCGTTGTTTACAAGGCAGCCCGAAACAGATGTAATTAAAGTTTGCGAAGAACTGGGCATTGGATTTGTACCATACAGCCCACTTAGCAGGGGCTTACTGACAGGCTATATAAACGAGCGTACAAAATACAACCCTGCCAACGACAACCGCCAGACTTTACCCCGTTATCAGCCCGAAGCCATTATTACCAACTGGCCTTTGATTGACCTGTTGAAAGACTTTGGCGACCAGCGAGGGATTACAGTAACGCAGGTGGCTCTGGCCTGGTTGCTGGCACAAAAGCCGTTTATAGTACCCATACCCGGCACCACCAAGCAAGCGCATCTGCAAGAAAACGTATGGGCAGCCAGTTATAATTTTGCACCCGATGAACTGGCACAATTAACAGCCCGGATTAACCAGATAAAGATAGTAGGTGAGCGATATACAGGCCAGTCAGCCGAGCAGGTAAGGCGATGAGCTTTAGCCTTGCAAAAGCATTTTAGATTTTCATGTTCGCCGAAGATGTTGATGAAGATACACAAAAAGCTAAATTGGAAATGTTTAAATCAATTAGGATTATGGCAACGAAATGAAATCAGGATTACGTCAATGATTCTATGCCGTTGCAAATAAAATCATCTCTAAATTTATAGCCGTAGGGGTTCAAAATTTTGAACCCCTACACGGCAAAATTTCTACCTCCAAATTACTTTTCATAACACAATGGCGTATCACGAACAAAATGTTCTAACCACAAATTGTCTTAATATTCACTAATTTCAGCCCCTATACTCTCTGCCCTTGGCCCCAAACCCTCACCCCTCCATCACCTTAAAACTATACAAAAACGGTGCCTTGTGGGCTTTACCGCTATATTGCTTGTCGTGGCGTTGCAGAATATTTAGGCTTAACATTTTGCGTTGGAAGGTCGTCCGGCGCAGCTTTTCACCCAATATGGCTTCATATACTTTCTGTAATTCGTTCATGGTAAACAACGGCGGCAGCAGGTTTACGCTCACCAGTTTGCGTTCCAGGTTATCGCGCAGGGTTTGCAGGGCTTTGTCTACTATCTGGCGGTGATCCTGCATCAGGGGGGGCAACTCATCAAGCGGATACCATTCACACGAGTCCGACAGCGCATCGGGTGTCGGCACTACCTTAGAGTAATCAATCAGCGCATAATAGGCCACAGATATAAACCTGTCGAGCATCCAGTGGTTTTCGGGCAGGTTATGTCCGTTCGCTTCCATGATGGTCTTCATAAAATGCGGTTGAAAACGCGCCACATCGCCAAAAGTATAAAACTGCTCCAGATAAATGTTATCAAGGCCGGTTCTTTCTTTCAAACCTCTTCTTACAGCCGCGTTCAGGTCTTCTTTTATACCTACAAACCCACCGGGCAGTGCAAAAAAGCCCGTGTTGTGATATTCCATGATCAGAATCTTCAGCTTGTTGCCCGAAAATCCGAAAATCACTGAGTCATAGGCGATGTGCGGTAAAAATTCTTTATTTTCCATAGGGTCAGGTATTTTATTCGGCTGCAAATATAAATTTTTTAGAAATAAGTATGATTATTTCTAAAAACCAATTATTATTGTCACAAATTGAGACAATAACTTAATATTACCTAAAAAAATGAGAAAAATATGCTATTTTCTTAGTCTGTTGCTGTTGGCATCTACGGCGGTTCAGGCACAGGGCAACAATGCCTTTGCCGTGCAAACCACCATAGCCAACGGTATAATAGAAGGAAATTACGATACAAAAACCGGCATTCAAACCTACTTCGGCATACCTTTTGCCAAGCCGCCGGTGGGTAACCTGCGCTGGAAAGCCCCGCAGCCCGTTGATAACTGGAAAGGCGTAAAAGAAACCAAACAATTTTCGGCACGCCCTATGCAAACGGTGGTGTTCGGCGATATGAACTCCCGTTCAAACGGTGTCAGCGAAGATTGCCTGTACCTGAACGTTTGGACACCCGCCCTGCGCAACACCAAAAACCTGCCCGTGCTGGTTTATTTTTACGGTGGCGGTTTTGTAGCCGGCGATGCCTCTGAACCCCGCTATGACGGCGAGGCAATGGCCAAAAAAGGCATTATAGTGGTTACGGTTAATTACCGGCTTAATATCTTCGGCTTCTTTGCTCACCCTGAACTTAGCGCCGAGGCACCTTACAAGGCGTCGGGCAATTACGGCTTGCTAGACCAGGCGGCCGCCCTTAAATGGGTACAAAAAAATATTGCAGCCTTTGGTGGCGACCCTAAGAAAGTAACCATAGCGGGCGAGTCGGCAGGTTCAATTTCTGTAAGTGCGCAGATGGCATCGCCATTGGCAAGAAACCTGATAGCCGGTGCCATTGGTGAAAGCGGCGCGGGTATCAACCCAACGCTATCACCAGTGCCTTTGGCAGAGGCCGAAAAAACCGGAGTAGAATTTGCTACAAAAGCAGGTTATAAAACGCTGGCACAACTAAGAGCGCTAAGCACGCGCGAAATCTACGAGATTTACAACGAATCGAAACGCTTTGGCTTCCCAACCGTTATTGATGGCTATTTTTACCCTAAAACCATTACCGAGATTTTCAATGCCAAAGAGCAGGCGCAGGTGCCTTTGCTTTTGGGTTGGAACTCAGCCGAAATCCCCGGCCAGGCCTTTATGTTTGGTCCGTCTTACAAAGAAGAAGCCTACATTGCCCGTGTGAAAAAAGAATACCCGAACGATTACGAAGAAGTATTGAAACTCTACCCGCACGGTTCAGAAAAAGAAATCGAATTATCGGCCACGGCACTGGCATCAGACCGCTTCATTGCTTACAGCACCTGGAAGTGGTTCGACCTCCACCGTATCAACAGCGCACAACCGGTTTACCGTTATCTGTACAGTAAATTACGCCCGGCATTGGTCGACCAGTCGCTGGCTTCGGGTCTGGCAGGGGGCACTGTTAAAAAAGAAGGCAACACACCAAAAATGCCCGAGGCTGTTGGCGCACCTCATGCCTGCGAGATTGAATATTGCATGGGTAACCTGCACCTTATAAAAGAGTATGCCTGGACGGCCGACGACTACAAAGTATCAGAAACTATGATGAACTATTTTGCTAATTTTATCAAAACCGGGAATCCAAACGGGGCTAAATTACCTGACTGGCCAGCGGCCAAGGCAGGTGATGGAACCCCACCGGTGATGATACTAAACACAGAATCGAAGGCCGAAAAAGCAAAAGACGACGCCCGCTATCTGTTTTTAGACAAAGCTTATGGGAATAACAAATAACGAATCACGAATGGTGAATTAGCGAATAATAGATAGTTGTAATGCTACGCATCAAAACTCATTCACTAATTCACTAATTCACTAATTCACTAAATCACCATTCACTAAATCGCTCATTCACTAATTCACGATTATCTATATCTATATCTATGAAAAAAATCTTCTTATCGCTGCTGGCATTAGGCATGGCAGTAGGTGCTTCGGCACAATTAGTAACCGGCGAAAACGTAGCTGTTGCCAGCACGGAGTCGGGCAAGGTGCGCGGGTATGTGCACAACGGCGTATATACCTACAAGGGAATACCGTATGCCGAAGCCAAACGTTTTGAAGCCCCGCATAAACCCAAGCCTTGGTCGGGGGTGCGCAGCTCATTAACTTATGGCCCGGTATCGCCGTTAATGGTGCCAACCACAACTGTACAAGACGAAAGCGAGTTCGTTTTCCATCACGACTGGGGCTATACCAACGAAGACTGTATGCGCATTAATATCTGGACACCCGGCATCAACGACGGCAAAAAACGCCCGGTATTGTTCTGGATTCACGGTGGTGGCTTTGCAGCCGGTTCATCGCAGGAGCTACCCTCTTATGACGGCGAAAACCTGGCCAAAAAAGGCGATGTTGTAGTAGTATCTATCAACCACCGCCTCAATATTCTGGGGTATCTTGACCTGTCAGCCTTTGGCGAAAAATACAAGCAATCGGCTAACCTGAGTATTATAGACATGGTAGCAGCGCTTGAGTGGGTAAAAACCAATATCGGTAACTTTGGCGGTGACGTCGGTAATGTTACCATCTTTGGCCAGTCGGGTGGTGGCGCTAAGGTAAATACACTCATGGCGGCTCCGTCGGCTAAAGGTTTATTCCATAAAGCAGTTAACCAGAGTGGCGCATTCCGTACCACTCTGCTTGAAAAAGCAGATACCCAGCTGATAGGCGCCGAGGTACTGAAAGCCCTGAACCTGCAACCCGGCGAAGTAGATAAACTACAAACGATACCGTACGCCACCCTGGTTGACGCCGGAAACAAAGCCCTGAAAGTAGTAGCCGACAAAATGAAAGCAGAAGGCCGCAGCCCTGGTGGTTTCGGACTAAGCTGGGGCCCAAGCCGCGACGGCGAGTTTCTGCCGCATCAGTTTACAGACCCTTCAGCCGTTGAATTATCTAAAAACATACCTTTAATGATAGGTACAGTTAAAAATGAGTTCATGGCCTCGTTGTTCAGCGGTATGTCTAATGCCGATGCCGAAAAAGTGAATGGATACATCAAAAACAGATATAAAGATAAAGCAGATGCTTATATAGCAGCCGTGAAAAAAGCGTATCCGGCAGATACCAAACCATCAGACCTGATGGATATTGATTTGATGTTCCGCCCGGGTGCAGTGGTTCAGGCCAAAGCCAAAGCGGCTGCAGGCGGCGCACCGGTATATATGTACCTGTTTACTTGGCAGTCGCCGGTGTTAGACGGCAAATACAAAGCCCTGCATTGTATGGAAATCCCTTTTGTGTTTAATAATATAGCCCGTTGCGAAGAAATGACCGGCGGTGGAAAAGATGCACACGCATTGGCAGCCAAAATGAGCCAGGCATGGATCAACTTTGCCAAAACCGGAAATCCTAATGCCCCGGGATTACCAAAATGGGAACCTTATACGGTAGAAAAAGGCGCCACCATGATGTTCAACAATACCAGCACCATCAGTTATCACCACGATAAAGAGTTGCTGGAATTAACCGCGCAGCCTTAAACAATGATGAATGAGTGAATGTCGAATGAGCGAATAGTTATTCACTCAATCACTCAATCACTCATTCACCATTATTAATTGTAACTTATACGCTTGGTTGAATAGATATAAATAATGTTGGCGGTGTATTCCGTCAACAATTATTTTTTATTCAGTTTGCGGCTCATAAATCAGCTTAAATCTACACAATAACTCTCTGCAGGTTTTTTGCCAGAGAGTTATTTTTGTAGATTACCACCTAAAACAATCAGTAATAAGGCTGGTTATTCAGGTACACAACCGGTTTGCTAATTAATACCCAACTTAACATGAAAAAACTAACAGCATTACTCTTATTTTTTTGCTTGAGTGTGTCGGTTACTGAGGCCAGAATTGTCAGGGTAGTAATAGAAAAGGCCGAAACTTATGCCAATGGCAGGGTTTTCGGAGCAGCCGGGCCATACCAACGCCTCATAGGCAGGGCTTTCGGCGAAGTAAACCCCGCAGATAGCCACAATACTATCATCCAGGATATCGCACTGGCACCACGCAATGCACGCGGGATGGTTGAATACGAGATGGAGTTTATTCTGCTGAAACCTGTCGATGTCAACAAAAGCAACCACCTGTTATTCTATAATGTGCCCAACCGCGGCAACGCTTTTCCGGCCGATACCACTTTGCTGAAAAGAGGCTACATTTACCTGTGGGGAGGCTGGCAGGGAGATATTTACGGCGACAACAAGCTGAAAATAAAAGTACCTGTTGCCACCGAAAACGGTAAAGAAATTATTGGCCGGCTGCATACCGAATTTATAGTGTCTGAAAACGAGCCTACCCAAAACCTTAGCGCGGGGGCTTTCAGTGCGCAGTTCCATACGCCGTATGAAACCGTATCTTCAGATAACAAAACAGCCACATTAACCAGGCGCATCCACGCCGCCGACGAACCTGAAGTGGTGCCATATACCGACTGGGCCTTTGCCGATTGCTCAAAAGAGGCTTTTCCGGGCCAGCCCAGCACTACCCGGATTTCAGTAAAAGGCGGTTTCGACCCTAACTATATTTATGAGCTGAACTACACGGCTAAAAATCCGTTGGTGCTGGGGCTGGGCTTTGCTGCCACGCGAGACATTGTGGCATTTATGAGGCATTCTGAAAGTGCCGATAACCCATTGGCCAATCAGGTAAAGGCAGCCATAGGCGTTGGGGTGTCGCAGTGTGGTAATTTTTTGCGGAGTTTCCTGCATCTGGGTTTCAATGCCGACGAAGACAATCAACCTGTTTTTGAAGGGCTGAATGTACATATTGGCGCCAGACGAATTACTCTGAATGTTCGTTTTGGCAGGCCGGGTGGGGGAGGAATGCAGCACGAAGAAGTGGTTTTTCCGGGTAATGAAGCACCGTTTACGTGGTCAAAAACGTATGACCCGCTTTCCGGAACCGACGGTGGAATACTGGACGCCTGCCAGAAGCAGGGTTTTATGCCTAAAATAATGCATACGCTTAGTTCTACTGAATACTGGCAGTCGCGGATGTCGCTCCGTACCACAGACGTTTACGGTACCAAAGACCTTGAAATACCAGACAACGTGCGCATTTACCTGTTCTCGGGTACGCAACATACACCAGCCTTTAATAGCAATATTAATAAACTGACCGGGTTTATGGCTAATCCTAATTCATATCTCGACAGCTGGCGGGCCTTGCAGGTAGCGTTGGAGCAATGGGTATTAGATGGCACCCTGCCACCACCAGGTATCTACCCGAAATTGAAAAACAACACCCTTGCCAAAGGTGCCGAAATTGGCTGGCAACCGGTAGCGCATATACCTTTCAGGGGTTTGCTGAACGAAATGTATGTGCGTGACTTCGGCCCACAGTTTGATGAAAAAATGATGAGCGGTGTACTGGCAGAAACCCCCGTAAGCAAAAAAGATAAACGTTATGTGGTGCTGGTACCCAAAGTAAATGCCGATAACAACGAACTCGGAGGCCTTGAAACCCTCACGCATCAGGTGCCGCTGGGCACTTATACAGGTTGGAGCCTGCGAAAAGCAGGTTATGGGGAAGGCGATCTGGCCGTTCTGGAAGGGATGTATATTCCGTTTGCCAAAACTAAAGCCGAACGCATTGCAGCGGGCGACAGCCGTTTGTCGTTAGAAGAGCGCTACCCCAACCATACCGACTATGTGAACAAAGTAAAAGCAGCAGCAGCCGGGCTGGTAAAACAACGCCTGATCCTGCCCGAAGACGCCGAACGCGAAATAAAAAAGGCTGAGCAACTAACGATATTTAATTATTAACAGCGTTGCAAAGGCCTGCAAGAGGGCATCCCGGCATACATCAAGATAATAGCATTTCTGAACAAAATATTCTACTAACACCTGAACTATGCTTGCTCTGTTAGGCTTTGCCACCATTGTGGTTTTTCTTGTGCTGATAATTACCAAACGGCTGTCGGTTATTACGGCTTTGGTTTTGGTACCAGTTGTTTTCGGGCTGCTGGCGGGTTTTAAACCCAAAGAACTGGGCGATATGATGCTGGCCGGAATCAAACAGGTAGCCCCAACGGGTATCTTGCTGATGTTTGCCGTGCTGTACTTTGCCACCATGCTGGATGCCGGCCTTTTTGACCCTGTTATTGCGTTTATTGTCCGTTCCGTAAAAGGAGACCCCCTGAAAGTAATCGTAGGCACGGCCATTCTTACCATGATTGTGCATCTTGATGGCGACGGCACCGCTACGTTTATGATAGTGCTGTCGGCCTTTCTGCCTATTTACAAGCAATTGAAAATCAATCGCCTCATGCTCTCGGGTATTGTAGCCCTTAGCGTAGGGCCTTTGCATCTGGTGCCGTGGTCGGGTACGTCAGCCAGAGCTATTTCAACACTTAAGTCAGATGCCGTGCATATATTTAACCCTAACATACCGGCAATTCTGGGTGGTATTGCCTGGGTGTTGTTTGTGGCTTACATTTTCGGCAAAAAAGAGCGCAAACGGCTGGGTGTGCTTGAATTTCAGTACGATCACCACGCCAACCTAACAGACGCACAACGTGAATTGAGAAGACCCAAACTGATAGTATTAAATGCTTTGATGACCGTCGGGCTGATTATTACCCTTATGATGGGTTGGGTTCCGGCACCTGTGTTGTTTGTGGTGGCCGCCATGATTGCGCTGCTGGTAAATTACACCAAACTGGCCGACCAGCAGAAAGTGCTGAAGAGCCACGGCACCAATATCTTTCTGGTGTCTGGTATGATATTCGCCGCAGGCATTTTTTCGGGTATTCTTACCGGTTCAAAAATGATTGAGGCCATGGCCACCAGTCTGGTGTCACTCATCCCTCAGCAACACGCCGGGTGGTTACCTACACTTACGGCCATTACCAGTATGCCTGCCAGCATGCTTTTTACGCCCGATGCCTACTATTTTGGCGTAGTACCTATTCTGAGCCAGACAGCCACGCAGTTTGGTATCGACCCATTGGAAATCGGCAGGGCTGCCCTGCTCGGACAAATGACGGTTGGTTTCCCGCTCAGCCCGCTTACGGCATCAACCTTTCTGCTGATTGGCTTATCAGAAGTTGAGCTGGGCGAACACCAGAAATTCGTCTTCAAATGGGCCTGGGGTACCACCATAGTAATGACGATTGTGGCATTACTGACGGGGTCTTTGCATATTTAGATAGAAAATTAACTCCGAAAGCTCTAAACCATAGAGTGACACAAAGTTCAACACCGAGGTACACGGAGTTAAAGCCAATGTTAACGGTGAAACTCCGTGCAAAACTCAGCGTAACTCAGTGGTAAAGTACAGTCAGCAAAATCCATTTTAATTGAGTGCAAAGGAAAAATAAAAAAAAATAACAGACCTTAAAGCATCATTTTTTGTCTGAGTACGATTAAAAATCGGGCGAAAGGTTACGTAAATATGAATGCGATTACCGGATTTTTAATTGTACGAGTTAAATGATGGCTGCTTTTTTGGTTACTTTTTTTCAGCTAAAAAAAGTAACAACCATGGAATAAGAAATTTCGATAGGTCTTATTTGAGCACATACTGCCTATAAATCCATTAAGCAATGAAACAAAAAATAAGAATAGGGTGCGGAGCAGGATTTTCCGGCGATAGGCTAGAGCCAGCCATCATACTGGCCGAAAAAGGCAATCTGGATTATCTGGTTTTAGAATGCCTCGCCGAACGAACAATCGCCCTGGCGCAAAAACGCAAACTGCAAGACCCCACCAAAGGCTACGACCCACTGCTGGAACGCCGCATTGAAAGCCTCTTGCCACTGCTGGTAAAGAATAACATCCGCCTTATTACCAATATGGGGGCAGCTAATCCGGTTGCAGGGGCGAAGAAAATTGTTGAAATAGCCCAAAAATTCGGCTTATCAGTAAAAGTAGCCGCTGTGTTGGGTGACGATGTATTTGCAGAAATATCGTCGGATACCCCGGCTCTTGAAACCGGCGAACCACTTCAAAAAAGTGGAGAGCTGATTTCTGCCAATGCTTATCTGGGTGTAGAAGGAATACTGGAAGCCCTGCAGGCCGACACGCAAATTATCATTACAGGCAGGGTAGCAGATCCTTCGCTGTTTCTGGCGCCTATGATTCATGAGTTCGGTTGGGCAACAGATAATTATGAATTAATGGGCAAAGGCACTGTAATTGGCCACCTGCTTGAATGCGCAGGCCATATTACCGGAGGATACTTTGCCGACCCCATCAAAAAGCCTGTGCCTGATATGGACAAGCTCGGACATCCTTTTGCCGACATTGATGCCGATGGTTCAGCCATTATCAGTAAAGTAGAAGGCACAGGCGGTGTAGTAAACCTGAAAACAGCCAAAGAGCAACTGTTGTATGAAGTTGTTAACCCTTACGAATATTACACGCCCGATGTAGTAACAGATTTCACAACTGTTTATCTGAAAGAAATTGGCGCTAATCAGGTACAGGTAACCGGAGGAACAGGCAAGGCCCGCCCAGATACCTATAAGGTAAGTGTAGGCTACAAAGCATTTTTTATGGGTGAAGGAGAAATTGCCTATGCCGGAGCCTCTGCTTTGCCCCGAGCCGAACTGGCAGGCGAAATACTCAGGAAGCGCTTGGAAAACCAATTTCCTGAACTTAGAATAGATTACATCGGCAGCAGCGCTGTACATAGAACCAATTTTGGTAATCTGGCAGAGCCTTACGAAATCCGTCTGCGTGCAGCAGCAAAAGCCGCAAACCATACTGATGCCGCCCTGATTGGCGAAGAAGTAGAAGCACTTTATACCAATGGCCCAGCCGGTGGGGGTGGCGTAAGAAAATCCGTAACCGAAGTAGTAGGTATCGTCTCAACTTTGATTGATAGAAAAAACATAAAGCCGGTGATTGAGTATTTTAAGACTTAATTGTCGTGAACTTTGATTGTAATGAACACTCATTTAACTGACTTTACCAAATACTAATGGAGTTTAACAAATGCAACCAGTAAAATCCATAAATAAACCATGGCTAAAAACCACTTAATCAAAGTTCAAGACAAAATTCACTCAATCAGCGGAACGCCGCCCGCTAATTCACTCAATCACTAATTCACTCAATCACTCATTCACTAATTCAGCGGAACGCCGCCCACTAAATCAGCGGAACGCCGCCCGCTAATTCACTAATTCACTAAATCACTCATTCCCCAATCCCCGCCCCGGCGGCCGCTCAATCAAAAACAAACCATGAAACTCTACAACATAGCCCATAGCCGTGCCGGAGACAAAGGCAACACACTTACGCTGTCATTGATACCTTACCAGGAATCAGACTACGAAATGCTTTGCAAAACCATTACGGCCGAAAAAGTAAAAACTCATCTGAAAGACGTAGTATCCGGAGAAATCATCCGGTACGAAATGCCCAATATACATTCCCTACTTTTTGTATGCCAGAACGCCCTGTTGGGAGGTGTAACCACATCATTAGCGATTGACCCTCACGGCAAGGCCTTAAGTTATGCATTGCTTGAGATGGAGGTGTAGCCCTTACTCATCCCACAAATTCTCGACGGTATAATCGGTTCCTTCCAGGCACCAGAAATCACCTTTAATGTATCGGTAATGCTGGTCTAGTTGCGCCATTCTGTCCATTTGTTCGGCAGAAAGCACAATATCGGCTGCCGCCAGATTCTCCCTTAACCGATGCTCCTGCACCGACTTAGGTATTACTGATGTGCCACGGTTTACAGCCCATGCCAGCATAACCTGTGCAGCGGTGCAGTTTTTTTCCTGCGCAATGGCCAGAATCGTTTCGTTTTCAAATAACCTGGGTTCATTGGCCGAGACCCTGCTGGCCGGTCGGTCGGCCGATCCCAGCGGACAAAAGCCCGTTAAGGCTATATTATTTTGTTGGGCAAAGTCTAGCAGGGTTTTTTGTTGCAGAAAAGGTTGTAATTCTACCTGCAGGGCTTCGGGCATTACACCTGTTTCGTCTCTTAAAGCGCTTATTTTCTTAATACTGAAATTAGAAAGTCCAATGTGCCTCGTCAGCCCTTTTGTCTTCATGTCAATCATGGCCTGCCAGGTCTGGCTTAATGGTAAGTCATTCAGGCTTATCATATCTTCTGCCTTTTGCGGATAATTCACCGAACGAACCAGCGCTATCGGCCAGTGAATCAGGTACAAATCAAGGTATTCAACCTGCAAAAGCCGCAATGATTTTTCAATGGCCGGTTGCACATCTTCTGTGCGGTGGCGGTTGTTCCATAGCTTAGACGTTATCCAGAGGTCTTCACGCTTTACCTCATTATTTTTCAGTGCATCGGCAAAAGCCTGCCCGATTTCGCGTTCGTTGTCATAAATAAAAGCGCAATCAAAATGCCTGTAGCCAATTTCCAGCGCGGTTCTGATGGTGTTATAGATTTCGCCCTTGGCCGATTTCCAGGTGCCAAGCCCCAGCGCAGGCATTAAATCACCATTGCTAAATGTAAGATATTTCATGAATAAACCCTGTTGATGGTATAGTTGCGAAAATAGACAAATTTTTCGGTTGCGCCTCGTTTTACGCGGCTAATTGCAGCAACTGGTTTTTGGAAGATTATGAATTTGAAAATTCGTGGCTTATACGGGCCATAGTAGCCGAAAGCATTGCAGCTTTACGAAAAAATATGATTATGATGTGTGTATTTTATTGATTTTCAATGCTTTGTTTGTTCTATTGTAAAATATTTCATTTTTTTTCTAATTTACCTGTAACCTTTCAGATACAGCGCGGTTTCCACTACGAATTTGATAACAACATTACATTTATAAACGTGTGAATACACAAGATAACCTACTGATGCTCCAGGTAAAAGCGGGCGACCTCGATAAAATGGGACTGCTCTTTGAGCGTTACCATCGCCCCCTGTATGGGTTCCTGTATCACATGACAGGCGACTCACAAACGAGCGAAGACCTGGTGCAGAATGTGTTTTATCGGATGTTGAAATACAGGCACACGTTTACCGCAGAGGGCGAGTTTCATACCTGGATGTATCACCTGGCCCGTAATGTAATCAAAGATGCGTACAGGCAAAACAAGCGGTCGCAGCAGCATTATGATGTGGAAGCCTATGCCGAAAGGATAAGCGGAGATGCCACCGCCGATGGCGAACTGGAGAAAAAACAGCAAACCGAGGCGCTGCAAATAGCTTTAGATAAATTAAGCCCCGAGCACAAAGAAGTGCTGGTTATGAGTAGGTATCAGGAGCTGAAATATGATGAAATCGCATCCATACTGAATACCACCGAAGGCGCCATTAAAGTGCGTGTGCACCGTGCCATGAATGAACTGAAGAAACATTATTTAAAAATTGAAAATGGAGGCAAAGCTCATGAATTGTGAACAAGCAGGAGATAAAATGCTGGACTGGCTGAATAACCAGTTGCAGGCAGATGAAAGGGCAGCTTTTGAAATACACCTGAATCAGTGCCCCGACTGCCAGGCAGAATTACAGGCTACACGTAAACTGTGGGAAGCTATGGGAAACGTAAATGTACCCAACCCCAGCCACAACCTGCCGATACAGTTTTATACCATGCTGGAAACCTTCAAGGCCGATGCCCGGAAGAAGGAACATAAACCAACCGTATGGGAAACCCTGCGCAAAGGCATAGAAGTAATTTTTGCTCCGCGCAATGTAGTAAGGCTGGCCTATAGCTTATGTGTACTTTTTGTGGGCCTGGTGGGTGGATACTGGCTCAACGACCGCCGCACGCCAGATTATAAAGAGCAGATTGAGGTGCTTTCGGCTCAGGTGCAGGACATGAACCAGAAAGTAGTGCTTTCGCTGCTGCAAAATTCATCGGCTAACGAACGCCTGCGTGCCGTTAGCTATACCAAAGAAATAGGCGATGTTGACGAAAAAGTGGTAGATGCCCTGTTTAGCACCCTCAATAACGACTCTAACGTAAACGTGCGGCTGGTAACGCTGGAAGCCCTGGTGCAACTGGCCGACCACCCCAAAGTAAGAGAAGGGCTGGTGCATTCTATACTGAAGCAGGACACCCCGCTGGTTCAGGCCGCCCTGGCCGATGTAATGGTGAAACTGGAAGAGAAACGTTCTATTAAACCGCTGCAACGGTTGCTGGAACAGGATAATGTTGACATTATCGTAAAAACCAAAATCAAAGAAACCATTAAGGCTTTATCGTAGCGTTTTCAGCATAAACATACAAAATTATGAAACAATTGGTTATCCTACTTTTAGCAGGTGTGGTGCTTGGCTGTACCCCTGCTGCAGCGCAGAAGCTCGAATTTAAAGAGCATATCAGCAAGCAATTTGAGTTAAAAAAGCCTGCCGCCCAGACAGTCGTCGGTGTCTATAATATCGACGGCTCTATTAAGGTAGAGAGTTACACAGGCACAAAGGTTCTGGTAGAAATTGATAAAACCATTTCGGGTAAAACCCAGGCCATTGTTGACGAAGGCAAAGAAGAGTTTAAACTAGAATTTGAAGAAACCGGCGACAGCATTCTGGTTTACATTAAAGCGCCTTATTACACCCGCCCTCATGAAGAAAGAAGAAACAACAACCGGGAACGCCGGATTGAATACCGAAGCAATCTTAACTTTATTATCAGGGTACCCGCAAATATTAATCTTGATGTATCAACCATTAATAATGGCGAAGTGCATGTAAAAGATGTGAGCGGCAATATAAAGGCCCGTAATATTAATGGCGGTATTGCGCTTGAAAATGCCAGAGGAACAACAGATGTGCACACCATTAATGGCGACGTAACCATCAATTACCTCAGCAGCCCGCCCGAGAAATCGTCTTATTACACACTTAATGGTAACATCAGGGTAACATATCCGGCTTCATTTTCGGCCGACTTGCAGTTCAAGAGTTTCAATGGCGGGTTTTATACCGATTTCCCTGATGCCGAACTGCTGGCCCCGGAAGTAATAAAAAATACGGAGCATAATGGCGAAAAAACAGTCTATAAGCTCGACAAACGGTCATCCATCCGAATCGGAAAAGGTGGCAGATTATTCAGATTCGAAACGTTCAACGGAAACATTTATATTAAAAAGCAATCGTAAAATGAAAAATTACCAATCAATTTTAGGAATGATGCTGCTGGTATCAACCATTACTATCCATACAGTAGCTGCACAAAACGAAGTCAAAGAACAACTGGTAGTACCATTGACAGACCCCGCCAAACCGGGTTCTTTAAAGGTAGGGTTAATTCATGGCTCTATTAAGGTGGTGGGTTATGCAGGTAAAGATATTGTTATTGACGCAGAGTCGGTGGCTAATACAAGAAAAGAAAGAACAGAAGAAGGCAGCCAGGGCATGAAGCGGATTACGCCCCGCGGCGGGCTTGAAATATCAGCCGAAGAAAAAAATAACCGAGTAGAGGTATCAGCCCAAAGTGCCCGTCAGCCGGTTAACCTTACCATAAAAGTACCTCATAACTTTTCTCTGAAAGTCAGTACCATCAACAATGGCGAAATCAGCATTGAAAACGTTGCGGGCGATATGGAAGTGAATAACGTAAACGGAGGCATAGTGCTAAGCAATATATCCGGCTCTGCCGTGGCCAATACAACAAACGGAGCCATAAAAGCCAATTTTAAATCGGTGGCTAATTCACCGATGGCCTTCACTACCCTTAATGGCAATGTGGATGTTACGTTTCCGGCAACGGCCAAGTTCAACGTAAAGGTGAAGTCAGACCGGGGAGAAGTGTACAGCGATTTTGATATCGACGTAGATAAAACGGCTCCTAAGTCTAATAAAACTGCTCAGAACGGTATGTATAAAGTAAACATTGAAGACTGGATTCAGGGTAAAGTAAACGCCGGAGGCAGCGAAATAATGATGAAAAACATGCACGGCAATATTTATATCCGTCGCGCCAAATAAATTGTTCCCATACAGAATTATAAATTAGATGTTCCTCCGGCACTTGCCGGAGGCCACTCTTTTAAAAGCTTTTATTGGTTTATTTCTGCACAACTTCTTTTTCTACATCAGGCACCAGAACAATATCCTACCCGGTTGCATACGTTAATGTTTGAAAAAATACAAAATGAAACGGATGCTCTTGATTGGTGTGGCCGCCATGCTCTGGCTCAGTTGCCGCACAAATGTACCCGCGCAAAACAGCCATACAGCTAATGACCTTGAAAGTATGCAGCTTGCCATCAATAACGAAGTAAATGCTTACCGCGCCACCCGGCACCTGAAACCCCTTCGCCTTATGCCGCAGATAACCGATGAAGCCACCACACACAGCCTCAATATGGCAATGGGCAAGGTAAGGTTTGGGCATGGCGGATTCGATAAACGCGTAGCCAGGCTCATGAAAACTATCAGTAATGCCAATGCCAGTGCCGAAAACGTAGCCTACGGGCAGCTTTCAGCCAAAGAAGTGGTAAAAGAATGGATAAAAAGCCCTGGTCATCGCACCAATATTGAAGGTAATTATAACCTCACAGGTGTTGGCATAGCACGGGCCAGAAACGGCAATCTGTATTTTACCCAAATATTTATTAATCAGCGGGGTGGGTAATATTTAATATTTTCTCGCAGAGCCGCAAGCAGAGCGGCTTCAGAGGCATATCCAAAAAGTGAAATGATTGATTTAAAGTTTGGATTGCCTCTCAATATAATAAATTTCTACCTATCGTTGATATTCGAAGTTCATCGATATCCCAATTCTTCGCTTAGCTGCACTGCTTGCGGGTCTACCAAAATTTTATCTTCCGAATCATAATTTTTCACCTCATAAATTGTACTTCTGTTAGAATTATTTTACTAATTTTAAGCATGGACAGACGACATTTTATAGGCACTGCCATTACTGGTAGTATTTTTGCAAAAAGTAATATAGTTTTTGCACAGCCCACACCCGAGCCGAAAATCAACGTGTTTTCAAAGACGCTCCACTGGATACCCGACTACATCAAATTAGCCGAAACCGTGGCTGCCATCGGTTTTGATGGCATTGACTTAACCGTTCGCCCCGATGGCCACGTAATACCCGAACGCGTGGATGAAGACCTGCCCAAAGCAGTTGAAGCCTGCAAAAAGGCCGGTATTGGTATGCCCATGATTGTTACCAATATTCTGGAAGCCACCCCCCTTACCGAGCATGTATTGCGCACGGCATCGGCACTGGGTATTAAGCACTTCCGTATGGGCTGGTATCAGTTCGATATGAAAAAGGATATCCTGGCGCAAGTGGCAACCTTTGAAGAAAAAATGAGGGGCGTGGCACAAATGAGCAAAAAGTATAATATCTCTGCCGAATACCAGAACCACGCCGGGCTTTTTCTGGGCGCTGCCGTATGGGACTTTGAACCGATTCTCAAAAAAATCAACTCGCCTTTTCTGGGCTGCCAGTATGATGTGCATCATGCTACGCACGAAAGCGAGACATCCTGGGAGGTAGGTTTCAGAATCATCCGGCCCTATATCAAGTCAATAGCCATCAAAGATTTCAGACGTGTGCCTAATGCCGACAAGATAGTAAAAGAGGGCTGTCCGCTGGGGCAGGGAGTTGTCAACTACGGCAAATACCTTTCTTTACTGAAACAATACAATGTTTCTGTACCTGTTACCATGCACTTTGAGTACAAGCTCGGTGGTGCAGAAAACGGCGCTAAAACCATCACTGTAGAACCTGGCGTTGTTACCTCAGCCATGAAAAAAGACCTGATGGTTTTGAAAGGCTGGATGAAAGATAATGGTTTGTAAAACCCCAAAACCAAAAATGAAGAAACTATTCTACCCTTTAGTATTATTACTGGCAGGCATTGCCCCGCTAATGGCGCAGAAAGGCAAAGCGCTTTTTCCTGACAAACCGGGCATGGTATCTTATACTTATCGCAAAAGTCTGGGTAAAGATGTGGCCGCAACGCTGGACACCATCAAGGCTCTGGGCATAACCGATATGGAGTTTTCGAGCCTGTTTGGTAAAACAGCGCAGGAACTACGCAACTTGTTAGATGCCCGCGGTATGAAATGCTCGTCATTCGGTGTAGGCTACCCCGACCTGACCAATAATATTGACGAAGTAGCCAAAAATGCACAAACCCTCGGCGCCAGTTTTGTACGCGTAGCCTGGATACCACATCAGGCGCCTTTTACCTTGGCAACTGCCCAAAAAACGGTAGAGGATTTCAACCGTTTCGGCAAAATTCTGAAAGATAAGTACGGGCTAAGCTTCTGCTACCATAATCATGGCTACGAATTTCAACCGCATGAAAACGGAACCTTGTTCGACTACATCGTGCAAAACACTGACCCAAAATACGTAAGTTTTGAAATGGATATCCTCTGGACATTCTTCCCCGGTCAGGATCCGGCCGCATTGCTTAACAAATACGGCAACCGTTTTAAACTGATGCACCTCAAAGACCTGAAAAAAGGCGTGGCGGGTAATCTGTCGGGCGGTACTTCTCCTGAAAACGATGTGGCGCTGGGCACAGGCCAGATAGACATTCCGGCCGTGTTAACTGCCGCCCGCAAAGCCGGTGTAGAACATTATTATATAGAAGACGAAAGCGCAAACATTGCCACACAGGTACCACAAACCATAGCCTATTTAAAAAATCTGAAAAAAAATAAAACCCACCGCTAATGATTCGCATTGATTACCATCTTCAACCAACTGATTTAAGCAATAAACTAAAAAAGTTCTGGGAGCTCTCAGGCGAAAAAATCTCTTCTATTGAGTATAATTATGATGTTTCAAAGGGTTCGCCTGTTTTTACTGCCGCTGGTAAATACACTACCCGTGGCTGGACAGAGTGGACACAGGGCTTTCAGTTCGGTTCGGCCATTTTACAGTTTGATGCAACGGGCGACACCCGTTTTCTGGAAATGGGCCGCCAGAAAACCATTGATTTAATGGCGCCGCACATCAGCCATATAGGCGTGCACGACCACGGCTTCAACAACGTAAGTACCTACGGCAACCTGTTGCGGCTGATGCAGGAAGGCAAAATTGAACACAACCCCTGGGAGAAAAACTTTTACGAACTGGCACTCAAAATATCAGGCGCCGTGCAGGCCAGCCGCTGGACACCCATTAAAAACGGAGGTTTTATTCACTCGTTCAACGGGCCACATTCTTTGTTTGTAGATACCATCCGCTCGTGCCGTGCGCTCATGCTCAGCTACAAACTGGGGCATGTTTTTCAGGCAGAAAACGATATAAAAATAAGTTTACTGGGCAGGGCCTTATCTCATATAAAAGCCACCGCCGATTACTCGGTGTTCTACGGCGAAGGCCGCGACACCTACGATATCTGGGGGCGCACCGCACACGAAAGCATTTTTAATACTACCGACGGTAATTTCCGCTGTCCTAATTCTCAACAGGGCTATACAGGTTTCACGACCTGGACCCGCGGACTCGCCTGGGCTATCTGCGGCTTTGCCGAAGAGCTTGAGTTTATCAGTACCTTGCACGATGCCGAGCTGGACCCTTTCGGTGGGCGCCACGTAATAGAAAATTATATGCTGAGAGCCGCCCGCGCTACCTGCGATTTTTACATAGAACATACCCCGGTAGACGGCATACCTTACTGGGATACCGGCGCACCTAACCTGCACAAACTGGGCAATTACCTTGACCAGCCCGCCAATCCGTTTAATGATTACGAGCCTGTCGACAGCTCGGCGGCGGCCATTGCGGCACAGGGTTTATTGCGTTTGGGTAAGTACCTGAGCAACAAAGGAGAAACCGACGCCGGGGAAAAATACTGGCAGACAGGACTGACAGTACTGAACCGTTTGCTGGAAGAACCCTACCTGAGCACCAGCCACGCGCATCAGGGTATTTTGTTGCATTCAATTTATCACCAACCTAATGGCTGGGACTACGTGCCGGAAGGAAGCAAAATTGCCTGCGGCGAATCAAGTATGTGGGGCGATTATCATATCAGAGAAGTGGCTTTGTATGTGCAGAAGCTGATTGATAATGGCACTTACTACACTTTTTATAACTGTCTGAACAGCTAAACCTGACCACCCGAACATGAGTACCAAAAGTAAACCGAAATATTCAAGAGTTGCCCAGTTAAAAACCACCGCCGATTTACGTAAGTATCTGGCTGACAACCAGGTCGACCTCGATTTTGATGATGAACTGGTTGATGCAGCCGAATCGCCCTTTGCTCAGGGAATTTCTTTGCAGTCGGGCAGGTATATCGGCAACCGATTCTGCATCTTACCCATGGAAGGCTGGGACGGCACCGAAGACGGCCGCCCCACCGAATTTACCAAACGCCGCTGGGAGAACTTTGCCATAAGCGGCGCCAAACTTTTGTGGGGCTGCGAAGCCGTAGCCGTAAGGCATGAAGGCAGGGCAAACCCCAACCAGCTATGTATAAACGAAGCCAACTTTCAGGATTTTGTTGACTTGTTTAATCTGGTAATGAACAAGCACGCCGAAAAATTTGGCAATACCGATGATCTGATGGTAGGGCTGCAGCTTACACATTCCGGCCGTTTCTGCAAACCTCATAGCCATAAAAAATTTGAGTCTAAAATATTATATCATCATCCATTACTTGATAAAAAATTCGGCATCGGAGAAGATTACCCGTTAATGACCGACGAAGATATTGATGCACTGGTAGCCGATTTCGTAAAAGCGGCCGTAATGGCACAAAAGGCGGGCTATCATTTTGTTGATTTAAAACACTGCCACGGGTATCTGGGGCATGAGTTTCTGAGTTCTTTTAACCGGGAAGGCAAATACGGCGGCAGTTTCGAAAACCGCACGCGTTTCCTCCGCAATATTGTAGAGGGCATTAAACGCGAGGCCCCCGGCCTTGAAATGGGTATCCGCCTCAGCGCTTTTGATTTCGTGCCGTTCAAAAAAGGAGAGGATGGACAGGGCGAACCGGATTACCTGTCAGCTGAAAACTACGGATATGCTTTTGGCGGTGCTGGCAATGGAACCACCATTGACCTCGACGAACCCAAGGCTTTTCTGGCATTGGCGCAGTCGCTGGGTATTCAGTTAATATGTATTACTGCCGGTAGCCCTTATTATAACCCGCATCTTACCAGGCCGGCTATTTTTCCGCCTTCTGATGGGTATCAGCCGCCAGAAGAGCCATTATTGGGGGTAGCCCGGCATCTGGCCGTTACGCAAGAGCTGAAAGAGGCCTTTCCGGATATGGTGATTGTGGGGTCGGGGTATTCTTACCTGCAAGACTGGCTGCCTAATTTCGGGCAATATGTGTTGCGCCACAACATGGCCGACTTTGTAGGGCTGGGTCGTATGGTGTTGTCGTATCCAACCATGCCTGCCGACATCCTGAGCAACCAGCCGCTGCAACGCAAGCTGATTTGCCGCACGTTCTCCGATTGCACCACCGCACCACGTAACGGGCTTATTTCGGGTTGTTTCCCGCTTGACCCTTACTATAAAAGCATGGACATTGCCAACCAACTGAAACAATTAAAAGGAGAAAAGTGAAAAAGGTAGCATTCATAACAGGCGGAAGCCGGGGTATAGGTTTGGGTATTGCCGTGCATCTGGCAAAGGCTGGTTTTAATCTGGCCATTAATGGTATGCGGCCGGAAGCAGCCGTGCAGGAGGTGCTTGATGAATTAACCGGGCTGGGGGCAGAGGTTATTTACTGCCGCGGAGACATTGCCTCTGCTCAGGACAGGCAATTGATGCTGGCCCATATAAAAGAGCATTTCGGCTGCCTGCATGTGCTGGTCAACAACGCCGGAGTAGCGCCCAAAGAGCGAAACGATATTTTACAGGCCACTGAAGAAAGTTTCGACTACGTGCTATCAACCAACCTGAAAGGTACCTATTTTCTTACGCAGGCAGTTGCCAACTGGATGATAGCGCAAAAAACCAGTACCGAAGGTTTCAGCAGTTGTATCATCAATGTGTCGTCAATTTCGGCCACTATTGCTTCTGTCAACAGAGGCGAATACTGTGTATCAAAAGCCGGGCTGAGCATGGCAACGCAATTATTTGCCGTCAGATTGGGCGAATATAACATACCTGTTTATGAGCTAAGGCCGGGCATTATCAAAACAGACATGACGGCCGGAGTTACCGCCAAATATGATGAACTGATAGAAAACGGCCTTTGCGTACAAAAACGCTGGGGCTTCCCCGACGACATCGGCAAAGCCGTTGCCGCCCTCGCCAAAGGAGATTTTCCCTACTCAACAGGCCAGGTACTGATGGTAGACGGCGGCCTGACTTTGGGGAGGCTTTAGTCAATTAGTGAATGAGTGATTTAGTGAATTAGTGAATGATGAATTATTGGTCAGCGTTCCGCTGAATTAGAGAATGAGTGAGTTAGTGAATTAGCGGGCGGCGTTCCGCTGAATGAGCGGGCGGCGTTGCGGGGAATGAGTGATTGAGTGATTGAGCGAATTAGTGAATTAGCGTGCGGCGTTGCGGGGAATGAGTGAATGAGTGATTGAGTGATTGAGTGAATTAGTGATTTAGCGGGCGACGTTTCGCTGAATGAGCGGGCGGCGTTGCGGGGAATGAGTGATTGAGTGATTGAGCGAATTAGTGATTTAGCGGGCGGCGTTGCGGGGAATTAGCGGGCGGCGTTTCGCTGAATGAGTGATTAACCATTTAGGATTGCTGATTATCAAATTTGGGAGGGTTTTAACCCAAATAACCACTAAATCGCTCACTCCATCAATCATACATTCACTAAATCACTAAATCACTAATTCACTCATTCTCTAAATCACCGCAACGGCGGCCGCTAATTCACTCATTCACTAAATCACTCATTCACTAATTCACCATTCACTAATTCACCATTCACTAATTTTTTAACGTCTTTCAACCTTTTAACTATAAAAAAAACAATGAAGAAATTTACCAGACGAGACATGCTTAAAACGGCCGTTCCCGGCTCTTTGGCTGTTATGTCTATTCCTACTCTTATTCCGTCTACTGCTTTCGGAGCCAACGACAGGCTGCGGGTGGCAGTAATAGGCGTAAATGGCCGTGGGAAAGACCACATTTCGGGCTTCTCAAAGCTAGATAACGTTGAAGTAGCCACCCTTTGCGATGTCGACAAAGTGGTGCTGAATGAACGGGCGGCAGATTTTGAAAAAAAATATGCTAAGAAAGTACACATCGAGCAAGACTTACGCCGGGTGTATGAAGACAAATCTATTGATGCCGTAAGCATTGCCACCCCTAACCACTGGCATGCGCTGGCGGCTATATGGGCCTGCCAGGCTGGTAAAGATGTTTATGTAGAAAAACCCGCCTGCCACAACCTGTTTGAAGGTCGGCAATTGGTAGAGGCAGCCAAAAAATACAACCGCATTGTGCAGCATGGGGTGCAGCTGCGTAGCTCGGCAGCTATTCAGGAGGCCATTCAGCACCTCAGAGACGGGCTGATTGGCAAAGTGTACATGGCACGCGGAACTGTCTACAAATGGAGACCTGATATCGGTAATCTGGGTAAATCGCCGGTGCCGGAAGGTCTCGACTGGGACTTATGGCAGGGCCCGGCTCAGGCACGTGATTTCAGCAAAAACTATGTGCATTATAACTGGCACTGGTTCTGGGACTTTGGTAATGGCGACATCGGGAATCAGGGCGTGCATGAAACCGACCTGGCCATGTGGGGGCTGGATGTCGGCTTGCCCGAAGTAATAACCTCGGCAGGTGGTAAATACCTCTGGAACGACTGCAAAGAAACCCCCGAAGTGCTTACTTCAACCTATCAGTACCCCAAAGAAGGTAAAATCATAGAATTTGAAGTACGCCCCTGGATGACCAACAAAGAAGACGGCGTTGAGGTAGGCAATATTTTCTATGGTGACAAAGGCTATATGGTTATCAACGGTTATAACGATTACAAAACCTATCTGGGCCGTAACCGTGAGCCCGGCCCTGCCCGCAACGCAGGCGGCGACCACTACAAAAACTTTGTAGATGCCGTAAGAGCCAAAAACAAAGCATTGTTGAACGGCCCTATTGAAACCGGCCACCTTTCGGCCAGCATTGCGCATCTGGGCAATATTGCCTATCGCCTGGGTAGAACCCTGAAGTTTGACCCTAAAACAGAAACTTTCCCGGGTGACAAAGAGGCCAACGCTATGCTTACCCGTAAATACCGCGCGCCATTTACCGTACCGGCCAAGGTTTAATAAATAATGAATTATGATTTAATATATCGTCCGGATGGGACTTTTCACAGGTTTTGGATTATACTGCTACTGATATATTATCCTTACGGGATTTAAAATCTCTGGCGCAGTCTATGTGCTGATATTGAAGTCCCGGAGGGACGATGTATCAGTAGAGTGCTCAGCTTTTCCAAAGCTCTGATATCCCGTAGGGATGATATATTTAATACTTAAAATCCCTCTATCTCGAACTTCAGAATATTGGGGTTTGCTGAGATTGCACAAACCTGATTCAACCCTTAAAAACTGTTTCATGACACATTCAGATACTGACAACCAAAATACACTGAGGCAATTGCTGCAATTACCTGTACTGGTGGCTGCGCTGGGCTATCTGGTTGATATGTACGACCTCTTCCTGTTCAATGTGGTGCGTGTACCCAGCCTGAAAGAACTGGGCTTTGAGGGCGACCAATTGTTTGAACACGGCGCCTCGCTGCTTAACTATCAGATGGCCGGAATGCTCATTGGTGGTATAGTTTGGGGAGTAATGGGCGACAAACGCGGCCGCTTGTCGGTGTTGTTTGGGTCTATCATCATTTATTCACTGGCTAATATTGCCAACGGGCTGGTAACTACAGTGCCCCAATACGCTGCCTGCCGGTTTATTGCCGGTGTAGGGCTGGCCGGAGAGCTGGGCGCCGGGGTAACACTGGTAACCGAAATTCTGCCTAAAAAAATACGGGGCTATGGTACCACCATTGTGGCAACGCTGGGGCTGGTGGGCGCCATAGGTGCCTATTTTGTAGCCGAGCTTTTTGAGTGGCGCATATCTTATTATGTAGGGGGCGGCATGGGCCTGCTTTTACTTTTATTGCGTATCAATATTTTTGAGTCGAAGATATTCACCGAAGCCAAAAACAAGCACATCAAACGGGGTAACCTGCTCATGCTGTTCAATAACCGCACCCGATTTGTAAAATACCTGATGTCTATTCTGGTAGGCTTGCCAATCTGGTTTGTGGTGGGTATTCTCATTACTTTTTCGCCAGAATTTGCCAAAGCAGCCGGAATCACCGAGCCTGTCAATGCAGGCAAAGCCGTAATGCTTACCTTTACAGGGCAGGTATTCGGAGACATTGTAAGTGGTTTCCTGAGCCAGTTTATGCAAAGCCGCAAAAAAGTGATATTGCTTTTTATTCTTATGTCGCTGGCCTTTGTGCTGGTTTATTTACTTATACCTGCCAGCAGTGCCTCAGTGTTTTACATTACCTGTGCGTTTCTGGGTTTCTGCAATGGTTACTGGACACTCTTCATCACCATTGCTGCCGAGCTTTTTGGTACCAACCTGCGTGCCACCGTGGCCACCACTGTGCCTAATTTTGTGCGCGGAGCCACCATTCCGCTACTGGCAGTTTTTAAATGGCTGAAACCCGACATGGGCATTATGACAGCCGCACTCATTATAGGCGTTAGCACATCGGCCATTGCGCTCTTTGCACTCTGGAACATAGATGAAACTTTTAACAGAGACTTAGATTACATTGAATAATGTAATTCAGGCTCCGGGCATTGGTTTATCGGTAAAATTATAATCAGTCGTTAAACCGGTTATTGCATGGCCGTAAAAACAGATTTGCAGATGAGCCGGATTGCATTCCGGCTCTACCTCCAATAACTTTGCGTTGTTTAATACTATAGGCTTTTTCTATTCCTATTCACCTGATATTTAAAATCTTAGCATGAGAACATTACTTCTAAGCCTGTTGCTGTTTTACAATTGGCAGTTTATACAGGCGCAAAGCACCAAAGCCCCGGCTTTTCCGCTTATCACACATGACCCCAACTTTAGTATCTGGTCAAACACCGACGACCTCACGGCTTCTACCACCAGACACTGGACGGGCGCCAACCACTCTTTGCTGGGTATAATAGAGGTAGATGGCAACCAATACCGTTTTCTGGGTAAAAAAGGAGACGCTTACGAAACCCTTGTACCTGCCGGAGACGAGCAGAATTATGAAGCCCTGTATACAGAAAAAGACCCTGGTGCCAACTGGATGAACGCGTCTTTTAACGATACCGATTGGAAGAAAGGACTGGCTCCGTTTGGCGATAATCCGGGCATTTGTAAAACCGAATGGAAAACCCGCGATATCTGGGCAAGGCGTACATTTACCCTGAAAGACCGTAACTCTGATGCTCTTTACCTGAAACTGAACCATGATGACGATGTAGAGGTGTTCATCAACGGCGAGGCAGTTTACAGCGTTAAAGGCTGGACACACAAATACATTTATATTCCGCTGAGCGAAGCCGTTAAAAGCAAGCTGCAAGTGGGCAAAAACCTGCTGGCTGTGCATGTAACCAACAACAGAGGCGGCTCTATGCTGGATGCCGGCATTGTTGAAAAAATAGTAGAAACGCCAGACCCAAAAGTTTTTACTGCCGAACAAAAAAAGGTAACCGTAAATGCCACACAAACCATTTATGAATTTAGCTGCGGTAAGGTAAATCTTACACTTACTTTTACTTCTCCGTTATTGATAAACGATTTAAATCTGCTGGCGCGTCCGGTTTCTTACATTTCGGCCAGTGTAAAAGCTACCGATAACCTGCTGCACGACGTGCGCCTGTATCTGGGGGCATCAACCGATATCGCCGTTAATACTCCGGCACAGGCAGTGCAGGCCCAGCAATACAGTGCCAATGGTCTGGCCATTCTGAAAGCCGGTACCACCAGCCAGCAGATTCTGAAACTGAAAGGCGACGATGTACGCATCGACTGGGGATACCTGTATGTTGCTGTTCCTAGAACGGGCAATGTGGTGCAGTCTATCACCAAAAACACCGATATGGGCAATGTTTTCAGTGCTGCGCCTAACAATAACCTGGGCGGCAAAAACCTGATGCTCAACACAGTATTAAACGTAGGTAAAGTAGGCAGTACTGGCAAAGAGCAGGTTTTTATGATTGGTTATGACGACATCCAGTCAATCCAATATTTTCAAACCAACCTTTCTCCCTGGTGGCGATTAACCAAAGGTGCAACCATTGAAGGCCAATTGCAACAGGCATGGAGCAGCTATTCGGCAGTTATAGGTAAATGTAAAGCATTAAACAACAAGATTTATAACGATGCCCTGAAAGCAGGTGGCGAACAATACGCCCGCCTGTGCGAACTGGCTTATCGGCAGAGTATTGCGGCTCATAAGCTGGTAAAAAGCCCGACAGGCGATATTCTTTTCTTATCGAAAGAAAATTTCAGTAACGGGTCTATTAATACAGTTGATGTTACCTACCCGTCGGCGCCTTTGTTTCTGGCCTATAACCCCGATTTGCTGAAAGGTATGCTGAACGGCATTTTTTATTACAGCGAAAGCGGCAAGTGGGCCAAACCTTTTGCAGCCCACGACCTCGGCACATACCCGCTGGCTAACGGACAAACCTACGGAGAAGATATGCCTGTGGAAGAGTGCGGTAATATGATAATACTGACGGCCGCCATTGCCCGTGTGGAAGGCAACGCCTTATATGCCAAAAAGCACTGGAAAACCCTGTCAATTTGGGCCGACTACCTGAGCAAAGAAGGTCTTGACCCCGCTTTGCAACTCTGCACCGACGATTTCGCAGGGCATCTGGCACGCAACGCCAACTTGTCTGTTAAGGCCATTGTGGCTTTGGGCGGATACGCACAACTGGCAGAGCAACTGGGCGAAAAGCAGACAGCCCAGAAATACCGGGCTTTAACCCGGGAAATGGTACAGAAATGGATGCAGATGGCAGAAGACGGCGACCACTACGCCCTTACCTTTAACGACAAAGGCACCTGGAGCCAGAAATATAATCTGGTATGGGATAAACTGTTGAAGATGAACCTGTTTCCGAAAGATGTTTATACCAAAGAAGTGGCCTATTACCTGACAAAGCAGAACGCCTACGGTTTACCGCTCGACAGCCGCAAAACCTATACAAAATCTGACTGGGTAGTCTGGACATCCGTTCTTGCCGGCAACAAGCAGGATTTTGAGGCATTAATAACGCCTATGTTTAAATATGCCACCCAAACGCCAAGCAGAGTACCTTTGAGCGACTGGCACGAAACCACCAACGGAAAAATGGTGGGTTTTCAGGCCAGAAGTGTAGTGGCCGGCTATTACATGAAAGTGCTTGAGCAAAAATTGAAAACAAAATAAGAGAGAGAAATTTTACCTGTCTTCTAAAATAGGTAGAGCCGGGGCAGTGCCTCGGCTCTCATTTCTTGTGTTAACCTACACGATAAAACCCTTATTTCACAATTCCCACATCCATACCGGCTTTAAAGAGTTTCTGAGGCGGGTCGGTTTTGATGAATTTGGGCATCTGAAGCCCTATCTGAAACCTGAAACCCATTTTCTTTTTATCCTGATTGGCCGGGTCTTTTAGTTTTTCTTCCACATTGGTTACCGATACTCTGAAACCAAAACCCAGAAATGTGGTCATGTCGTCTTTCAGTTCTTTATCGGTTTCTTTTTTCTCCTTTTCGGTCTTTTCGTCATAGTTGATTTTCTCAGCTATGATGAATTTCTTTTTCTGACCATGCGCACCCAGCGACCCTGCCACCACCAGAAAAATTAACAGAAACAACTTTTTCATTAGCATTATCCGGACTTAGATTGTTGACAACAGCCCAACCAAAAGGCCGGGCTTTGTTTATTTAAAACAAATTTAATTCCGTAGAGGTCATCTACCAAAAAAAAGCGCTGTTTTTTGATAAACGGCCAGATATTTATATGCCCCTTATTTGCATATCGTTATATCTGCAAAACAACACGCCAGCAGCAATTCGCGGTTATTGATGTCGGCCTTTTGGTCGTCTGCATCAAAGCCTAAAGATACAATGTACTTTTTTAGCTTTTCGGCTGTGGTTTTGCGTGTATCAAACGTAATGGTAATTGTTTTTTGCTCAGGGTTTATGTCTACGGCTTTCACACCTTTTTCGAAATAGATATTACGGCCAAGCCCGTATTTACACTTCTGGCACACACGGCTGGTGTTGAAACTGCATTTTTTCAGGTTATCGGTATTTCCACGGGTTGATAAAGAAATAACCAGTGCCGATAAAAATACCTGGCGATTCATTTCTTTACATATTTTTCGGGGTTGCTATCAAACTTTTCTTTGCACGATTTACTGCAAAACAAATGTTCTTTTTCTTTATGAACCGACCTGAACTTGGCGTCTTTCTTTACCTTCATGCCGCAAACGGGGTCTTTTTGTGCCTGCTCAGGCTGTGCTTGTTGTGCTGTTGGTGTTTGCTGTAAAGCCGCCGCTTGCCCAGCAAGCAGCATGGTTACTACAATAAGAGTTTTCATAGTTTTTCTGTTTTTATCGACTCACAATTACCCATTCTTTCGCCTGCCTGGTTTCCAAGCCAGTTTTGGTCAGACCCCGCGCAGGTAAAATAATAAAGTTTGTTATGGCCTGCCTTAAAAGAGGCCAGCAAAACAAACATACTTTTAGACAATTCATAAAAGTGGTCGGTCTGGTGTTCTGTTGAGTATTCGCCTTCAATAATATGCTCGCAATCAAAACTGATTTTCGCTTTATATTTCTTTAAAAAAGCCTCTTTTGGCTCCTGATTTTGAGACAAAACTAGCGCATTTACACGCGTTGCCAGGTTGCCTGCTGCTAGAGCGGCCTGCCTAGTCTGCTTGTTTTTGATAGCCGCCTTTACCTGCCAGTAAATGGCAACTAACTCTGCAAAAGCTCTTTTGTCTGCAGCCGATTGCAATTTAAAATCAGCCACCTCGGTATGAATATCCTTTTTAACCAAAGCCGTTGCCAAACTGCTTTCAGAAAACCGTTGGCTGGCAATAAAGTCGGGGTCGTCCAGCGTTTTCAGAAAAGCAATTATTTTTTGCTGTTCTGCTAACCCCAGCGTTATACCCGGTAAACCATCCTGTAACAGTTGGGGGGCCAGGTATGATGTTTTTTGTACGCTTCCCGCATAGTGATTCAACACTTCTTCCAGTGTTCTGAACCGGCCGTCATGCATATAGGGCGATGTAAAAGAAAGATTCCGGAGTGAAGGCACCTTGAACTTGAATTTGTCGTTCTCATTCTGGTTTACTTCAAATCGTCCCTGGTCGTCTTGTTTCAGATCAGGTAAGCCGTTGTTTCTGAATCTGTAATCTGTAAAAAGTTCGCCAGAATGGCATCCGGCGCATTTCTGTTTAAAGAGTGCCATTCCTTCCAGTTCAACGGGTGTCAGTTCTTCGCCTTCGCTGCGCATGTAACGGTCATACCTTGAATTGGCAGAAACCATGGTAAGCATAAATTGCGACAACGCCTTCAGAAACCTGTCAGTGCTGATTTCTTCGCTCCCGAAAGCCTTTCTGAACAGAGCCGGGTACTGCGGGTTTTGGCGAAGTTTAAGCAATACGTTACCGATGGACTCATTCATTTCTACCGGATTAGTAATGGGCGAAACCGCAAAGAGGTCCAGGTCATGCACGCCGCCATCCCATCCGAAACTATCGGCCCAGGCCAGGTTAAAGAGCGGCATTGAATTACGCTTGGTGAGTTGGTCGTCTACGCCGTGGCTAAATTCATGCCCATGCTGGGTAAACCCCGCAGGCTGCTGATGGCAACTGCCGCAGCTGACGGTGTTGTCGCTTGATAACACGGCATCATAAAACAGCGTTTTGCCCAGCTCAACACCCGCGGTTGTGAGCGGATTATCGGCAAAGCGGTAGCGCGGCTCCGGAAAATTAGACGGAACCGAAAACAAGCCGGGGTCTTGCGCACCCCTGAAAGACAGAAATACCGCCATAATAGCCACAAAAAGCAACCCGATTCTGATTCCAGGTTTCATGTCTTATTTCGTCCCTGTGGTTACTGATTGATCTACCACTGCAACCGGCACGGGTTTCAGGCCACCAAAAGAAAACATCGTTTGGTAGTTATTGGCAATAGTGGCCGAGTACGGCCCACCCATAACCGTTGCGTTTTTGGCCATATCAACATTGTTCGGGCCGTTCATCAGTTTAAGTGCATCGGCTTTTATGAATATTGCCAAAGGGGTGGCGCCTCCTTTTATGCGCAGCTCTTCGCCACCAAAGCTCAGTGTGGTTTGCTTAATGTTGTTTAGCGTTTTTTTATCTCCTATGCCGCCAAACAAACCGATATGGTACATAAAAATATTATTCTTTCCGGTAGATTGTGGAGAGGTTCCCTCCATTTTTACAAAAATGTAGCCTGAGTTCCAGGCCCAGTACATATCTCGTGCTTCGCCGGCCACGTCAAGGCAACCTTTGCGCTGGCTGATGTCTGATGCGCTTCTGGCGCTGTCTATGCCAATTGTAAAGCTGATGCCCTTGTATTTCCCTTTCGGAATATCTGTAAGCGTAATGGTTTTTGTGGCTTCATTATTTTCACGAATCAGAAAATACGACTGGTCTTGCGGTAAGGTATAAATAGAGCCGTCTTTTTTGATGAGGCTTATATTACTGATATAATACTGAAAAAGCGAAACAGAAAACTCGTTTCCGGCGGCATTAGTATAGCGGGTAGTTTTTAAAGCCAATGGCTCTGCGCCAACAAAATTGTCGAAATGTAAACTGAATGAGCCTTTCTTTTGTGCATGTGCCATGCTGGCCGCACAAAGTAAAAAGAATACTATTTTTTTCATCTGATTGATTTTTAAAATTGAATTTTCTTCCATGCAATAACCTGTGGCTGGCCGTCGATACGTTTTTCAAAAGCCACCAATACGCTGTTGCCGTTTGCTATCAGGGCAGGGTAGCTGCAGTCGGCCAGGGGCTCGGTAATGTAAGTGGTACTTACTTTTGCCCCCAGCTTACGCAAGGCAATAGAATGAAAAAACGCTTCGCCCTGGTTTCTGCCCTTGGCAAAGGCCAGCACTGGCAGGCCAGCTGTGGTGGTGGTTAGCTGCGGTTGCTTTACGCCATCGGTCAGCTCGGCGTTTATAATTTTGCCGGTGGCAATGTCGCAGACTTTTACACCAGCTGCTTTCTCTTTGCCTGTAAACCACGTAAGCCACACACCTTTGGTGGTTTCAGTGGCCGACGGCCCAGAATGCGGGCAGGCGTCTATCTGCCATTTGTCCGGATAAACGTTTCTCGGCTTGCTGAACGTAAACCCGTTATCGGCAGAGTGTATATAGCTCATATCGCGTGAGCCGTCTTCATACATATCGCGGTAAAAAATGTGCAAACCTCCCTGTTTGTCGGTTATGGCCTCAATGCGGCAGCATTCGCAAGCCTGATTATCTATAATTTTCTCTTCACCAAAGCCTTTGCCGGGTGTGGTTCTGGCAAATTTTACACTTCGGCCTTTGGCGGTCAGTTTCTCATCAAGCCATATAATGCCTATTTCGCCATCAGCCAATCGTACCGGCCTGCTGAACGAATGGCTTTTTTTAGGGTCTCTGTCGGCCTGCACATACATCGGCGCCGACCAGTTAACACCATCTGCTGAATAAACATAGAGCAAATCAGATCCGAATCTGGATGTGGGGTTGTCTTTCTTCAGCTCAAAACTTACAATCATGCTCCCATCTTTTTTGATACTCAGCCTCGGCATGCCTTCCGCATGTGTAGCCGCTGAATCTACAATGGGTACCCGGCGGGGTTTGCCAAAGCCTGTGCCATCAAAAAGGCTGTAATAAAACGACACTTTCTTTTGGGCATCTTTTTCTACCCAGCTTAAAACAATATCGCCTTTGGCTGTAGTAGTAAACGAAGGTATGGCCCCTGCATTGGCAGGGCTTGAAATCTGATTTTCGTCGTTTGCCTTCCGGAAAGAAAACAAACCAATGATTGCCAGATAAATGAGTACGTTTTTCATAGAGTTTAATTTTTTGAATAAATGAAGTGGGAAACGGAAGGCCGACCATAAGCCGACCCTCCAAAGGCAGGTTACCCAAAACCATTCGTTAGACTATTTGTTTTCTTTCCGTTTCCCGGTAAAGCCATACTGCACACCCATTACAAATGTTCGGGGGGCGGCGGCGGTAAAAGTAGTGCGGTCGGTTAAAGCATTGCCTCTGCTGGCATTGGTGGCATAAAGAGCGTTGGTCAGGTTCATGATATTGGTAAATACCTCAATGCCTTTCCATTGATACCCAACTCTGAAATTCAGCAGGTCATATCCGCCATAACTCAACGTGTTAATCTGGTTCTGATACCATTGGCCTACATGCTGCCATTCAATGGCGCTGCGTAGTCCTTTCAGCCATTTGGGGTAATAACTTACCTCGGCATTCCATAACCAGCGTGGTGCAGACGGCATATCTTTACCATTTACGTCTTTAATGGCGTCAGATGCCCGCTGGCTTAGTATAAACTCTTCAAACCGGTGTATGGCATAAGTGCCTCCACCACGTATAAACAATTGCGCTGCAGGCTTATAGGTGATGCCCAGCTCAATACCTTTATGCAGGGTTTTTCCGGCTGCCTGATAGTCGGTCGAGTTATCCGGCTGGCGAATGTTCAGCAGTTCATTGAAGCCCAGCATCTGGTAGAATGAGGCATCTACATATACCTTGTTTTTAAATAATGAGGCCCAGCCGCCAATTTCGGCATTATTAAAAGTAGCCGGAATCAGGTTATAATAAAACAAATCTCCGTTAGGGGCAGGGGTTGGTCTTTTGCGGAAAATGGCCGTAAGACCAGACGGCGCAAAACCTTTTGAGTAATTGGCATACAGCCCTTTACCTTTGCCGAGGTCATAGGTTATACCTATTTTCGGTGTGGTTTTAGTATAGGTTTTGGCTCCGCCAATGCCGTTACCGCTGGCGTCCACATCCAGATTGTTTACGTAATCAAAAGAAAGGTTGTCGTACCTAAGGCCTGCTGAAACCCGCAGGTTTTTTAGTGGCTCAAAATCATATTGCAGATACACCGCCGAATTGCGGATGTTGGCATCGTAATCTGCAATTTTAATATCTGGTCTTTCTTTGGCAATGGTATATTTTTCTACCGATTTCTTATCGGCACGTAACTGGGCATTCAAATCAATTTGGTACGACCAGTAGTCGGTAGGCGAGTAGTCCATGCTGGCGCCAATAATGGCCTTTGAGTTCAGGAATCTGAACGGCTGCGTATGTTGCGCCACCACGCCCATGCTTCTGAAATTGCTTGAATTGATTTCTCCACGTGCTGTGCTTGCGCCGCTCGTCCACCTGATACCATAGCTTGGGTTCTGCCCCAGTTTATTGTCGCGGGCAAATACGGTAACAAAAGATTGCCCGCCTGCTGCCCAGTCTTTTTCAAGCGTAAGCCTCGTACGCACCGAGTATGATTTCCTGTAGGTAAAGTCGGTAGTACTTACGTATTTCCGGCTGAAAAACGCCACGCTGTCTACACTACCGCTGGTTTGCGAGTTGTAATCGCTGTACGATAAAGTATAAATCAGGCGTGTTTTCGGGTTGAAGTGATACTCCAGACGGGCATACTGCGCGTTTTTGGTATAGTTTGAACTGGCCATCCACGAATCCTTCTGGTCGGCTACCAGGCCACCCAGATAAATGCCAAACTTGCCAATCGTTGCCCCTGCGCCATATTGTATTCTTTTAAAGCCCCATTGGTCGGCCTGTATACCAATGCGGGCGGTAGGTACGGCCGTAGGCCGCTGTGTAATAAAGTTTACCACACCACCCACAGCCTCTGGCCCGTAAATAGATGAAACCGGGCCTTTTACCACCTCTATTGAACTAACGGTAAACTGGTTCATTTCCAGCAGGGCGTTGTGGTTAAACACCCCCATCGGGCGTATGGGCAGGCCGTCTTCCATATACAGATAATAGCCGTTGGTGGTCATGGGCTGGCGTATGGCCATCATGTGTTGCTCGTTGTTGAGGTTCACCATCATTACGCCCGGCATTTTGTTAATTACCTCATAAATGGCAATGGGCTTGGCCTCTTCAATTTGCTTCGGTGTAAGTTTAGATATCGCAATGGGTGTTTCTGTGCGCAGGCTTGCCTCCCGGTTTCCTGTTACTACTACGGTTTGCAAGTCTTCAACGGCTGTTTCAAGGGCGGCTGTTATATTTTGATTAGTGCCTACGGGCAGGGTTAAAGGCCTGTAACCTATCATCGAAATCTGTATCTCGTCGGTATCGGCTTTCAGGCTGAAACCTCCCTGATTATCGGTAATCGTGCCGTTGGTTTGCCCTTTGGCTTTAATGCTGGCACCGGTTATGGCCTCTTTGGTTTGGGCATCATAAACCTTGCCTTTAATAAGGCGTTGCGCCCTGGTATGCTGAATAACTAAAAACAGGAAAAATAATGTTATACGTAGTTTCATTACGGATTCTTTTTCAATGAATAAGGTTTGTATTAGGTAATTGTGTGAATTAGTGATCAAATGATTAATGAATAGACCAGATTATCAGCAGGAATGTACGCGAGCTACCTTAAAATGAGGTGGCGGTAATTCTACTAAAAAGCTGTTCAAACAAATAATCACTCATGCGTTCAATCACTAATTCACTAAACAATTTCCCTAGGAGGCTTCAGCATTGAAAAAACAAAATCGTAATGGTAAACATTACTGTAAACAAAACAAGCAAGTGTGTGTGATGGTGTGATGGTAGTAAGCGGAGAAAAGCTGGCGCAGGCCTGCTGATAAACCTCAATCATCAGTTTGAAAACCTGAATTTTCGACTGATTATCTTCATTTTGTTCAGCAGCCTTCAGTTTTTTTGCCAGATAACACTTGCCGTCGCAATGCATTTCCGGGCGGTTTTTATTAATACAATAATTTTTGATAATATATTCTTTGTTGAACTCATACTGCAAAAAGATAACAGGCGCCACCATAACCCGCATAAACAGCAGGCCACAAAGCAGCAGTGTTCCTATTTGCTTCAGATGTTTCAACACAAAATATGATTGGTTTGGTAATTAATTACCCCACTACCGGCCGCTGTAATAATACAATAACTAGCAAATGCCAGTTGGCCAATAAAGGGTATAGATTAAATTGGGTCTTTTGGTTAGCAGCAGGTTTTGCACCGGCAATGAGGCATTGCATCAGGCATTATGACAAGTGCTGGTAAAAGACAAGCTAAGGCAGCTTAAGCCTGGCAAGGGGGATGAAAAACAGAAATGGCAAACCTGCCTGCATACAAGTTGGCGTAGTTGTAAGCAGCAGTTAGTTTTTCGGTAAACGGAGGTTGGAAATACGCCACCGGCAGGTCGTGGCATATCAGCCCAGGCAGCTCATATTTATCAAGAATATGATGTTGGGCTTTGGTATCGCGCTCTTCAGCGGCCTGAAGGCGCTTGGCCAGATAACACTTTCCGTTACAATTAAGCTGGGGTTTCGCCTTGTTGATACATAAAGTTCTGGCGATGAAATCCTGACGAAGCTGATAATCAATCAAATAATAAGCCTGAGTAAAAGGGCGAACCATTACCGAAAACAGGAGTAATATGGCAATTGCTTTTCTCAAGTATCTTACATTTTGCTGCAAATATAAATTATAACACGCAAAGTAGGTCAAATTATTTTGTTTTTAATGCCTTTTATGAGCAATGTCATTAATGGTGCATAGGCTATACAGGCAATCAGCTTTGGGCTTAATAGCTGATTCAAAGGCCATTGGGTATTGTAAGAAACCTGTATGAGGGGCAAAACAAAGAATCCTGTTCTATGTGATTTTTTAATTAACCACACAAAACAGGACTCCCTTTTATAATATAGCTTTTTCATAAATGGTTAATGCTGCCATTAACCAAACAAAAGTAGGGCACCGGCTTTAGCCAGCATAGTTAATAATTGTTAAATGACATATTTTTACAATAAACGGTAACAGCCATGGCGGTTGTTTTTACAAATCATGCTTTTGCTTGCTAATTAGTGCGTTTTCGGCCATCTTTGTCGAAGAGCCTTTGTCTGGCTTCTCATCAATCTCCAATCTTAAACCAATGCCCGTTATGAAGAAGATTTTACCTTTCTTCCTGCTTGTTTGTATTTTGCTCGGTTCTTTCAGCCACAGCATGGCACAAGCCATTACTTCTGTCGAAATCGACAATCTGGTTGAGCGCACCCTGAAAACTTTTGATGTACCCGGCATTGCCGTGGCCGTAGTAAAAGATGGCAAGGTGATTCATGCCAAAGGCTATGGTGTGCGTTCGTTGAATACCGGAAAGAAGGTTGACGAAAATACGCTTTTCGGCATTGCTTCTAACAGCAAGGCTTTCACGGCTGCAGCTTTGGGCATGCTGGTTGACGAAAAGAAACTGAAATGGGACGATAAGGTGCGCGATTTCATACCCGAGTTTAAGATGTATAACCCTTTTGTAACGGAAGAATTTACCATAAAAGACCTGCTGACACACCGTAGCGGGCTAGGCCTGGGTGCCGGTGACCTGATGTTCTGGCCTGATTCTAATAATTTTACCAGACAGGATATCATCCATAATCTCCGCTATCTGAAACCGGTGTCGAGCTTCCGTACCAAATATGACTACGACAACCTGCTGTATATAGTAGCCGGAGAAGTGGTTAAGCGTGCCTCTGGTATGGAGTGGGAAGATTTCATTGAAAAACGGATTCTGCAACCCCTGGGAATGACACAAACGGCGGCTTCGTTCCGCAGGCTGAAAGATAAATCGAACGTGATAGACCCGCATGCACCGGTTGACGGCACGGTTAAGGTGATTCGCCGCGACTGGAGCGACGTAGCCAATTCGGCCGGGGGGCTTTACAGCAACATTACCGACATGAGCAAATGGATAATTATGCAGATGGACAACGGGAAGTATGGCAATGGCAAGCAGTTGTTCAGCGAGGCAGTGCATGATGAAATGTGGACACCCCAAACCATAATTCCGGTAAGAGGTACTAACTCATATAATACGCATTTTTCGAGCTACGGCCTGGGCTGGGGTCTGGTAGATGTAAAAGGCTACAAGCAGGCGTCGCACACGGGCGGGCTGGCAGGTATAGTAACGCAGGTAACACTGATACCAGAACTGAAACTGGGTATTATTGTATTTACCAACCAGCAGCAGGGAGCAGCTTTTGTTTCTGTTACCAATACCATTAAAGACAGTTATCTGGGTGTAAAAGGCATAGACCGCGTAAAAGAAAACCACGACCGCGTTTTACAAGGCCTGGCAAACGCCAAAAAGATAACCGACGATATCTGGAAAGACATTGAAGCCCAACAAAAGAACGCCACCAGAATGGATAATAGCCTTTTCACAGGCACTTACCACGACCAGTGGTTTGGAGATGCCGAAATAGGAATGAAAAACGGCAAACTATGGTTTACATCGAAGCGCTCGTACCTGCTCAATGGCGAGATGTTTCCTTACAAGGGTAATACTTTTATTGTAAAATGGGTAGACCGCAGCCTGGATGCAGACGCCTATGTAACCTTTGAGCTAGACAAAGACGGCAAGGGTTCAGGGTTTAAGATGTTGGCCATATCGCCCCTCACCGATTTTAGCTTCGATTTTCAGGATCTCGATTTTAAACGTTGATAGAATCAATTTTTATACCATTCCGTAGGGGTTCAAAATTTTGAACCCCTACGGAATGGATTTACATTATACATCACCTACTAAATCTCCCAATCAATGGAGAGAGACTTTTAGCTCCTTCCCCATTGTTGGGGAAGGTCGGGATGGGGTTAAATTATACCCAACAAAACCACCTCTGAAATGACACCTCTCAGACCGATAATTATAACAGACCTTTTCTATAAATTAGATGAAAAACTGATTGAGGTATTAAAATCTCTTTCGCAAGCCGATTGGCATAAACAAACCATTGCCCCGCTCTGGAAAGTAAAAGACATAGCGGCGCATTTGCTCGATACCAATATCAGAACGCTTTCTGCGGCACGCGATGGGCATACGGGCGACCCGCCAACAGATATTCAATCTTATCAGGATTTAATCAGCTACCTGAACCAACTCAACGCCGACTGGGTGAGGGCTTTTCAAAGAGTCAGCCCGAAGGTATTGATTGAACTGCTGGCTATTACCGGCAAACAATATTGCAACTACATCAGTACCCTGAACCCATTTGATAAAGCCATATATCCGGTGGCATGGGCAGGCGAGGCGGAATCAGAAAACTGGTTTCATGTAGCCCGTGAGTACACCGAGAAATGGCACCACCAGCAGCAAATCAGGCTGGCTGTGGGGCAGGAAGCTGAGCTTTATACACCTGAATTTTACTGGCCGCATCTTGCCACCTCTATGCGTGCCTTGCCCCACCATTACCGCCAAGTAACAGCCAATGAGGGAGACAGCATCCGGTTTGTGGTAACCGGCGAGGGTGGGGGAGAATGGAATCTTTATTATTATCATAACACCTGGATACTGGCAGAAGAGCCAGGCATTAACCCGCTGGCAATTGTTACAATTGATGGCACCATAGCATGGCGATTATTGACCAAAGGCATATCTAAACAAGAAGCCCGTCACTACATTCAATTGGAAGGAAATCAGGAAACAGGAGAAAAAATACTGGAAATGCTGGCGGTGATGGCGTGAGGGAAATGCTGAAATTGCATTGATTACAGAAATTTCACAATCACTTCATCATCACCCTTTCAGCCCGTTTAATCGCCTCAAACTGCATATTAATCGCAATATTTTGGAATCACGACCTTGAATTTTTACCTTTAGTTCCTCCAAAGCTATTTTAATAAAAACAAAAACAAACTAAACATCTCCTCATGAAAAAATTACTACCTGTTATTGCCTTCTTCTTTATTTCGTTGGCACTTACGGCTCAGGAAGAAAAAGTTGACCTGGAAATGGTTAAAAAAATCCGTCAGGAAGGCCTGAAAAACTCGAAGGTAATGGACATCGCCTTTAACCTTACTGACGTAAGCGGCCCAAGGCTGCAGGGTTCTCCGGGTTTTACGCGTGCAGCCAATTATTCAAAAAGAAAACTTGACGAATGGGGCCTTAACCAGGCCAGACTAGAGCCATGGGGCGAGTTTGGTAAAGGCTGGGAACTGCAAAAAAGTTATCTGGCCATGACAGCCCCGTACTACCGCCCGTTATTGGCCTACCCCAAAACCTGGACAGCCGGAACAAAAGGTAAATTAAAAACGGCTGAGATATTACTGATTGAAGAAACCGATACCCTTGGCCTTGAAAACTACAAAGGCAAGTTGAAAGATAAAATTATTTTGTTATATAAAAGCGATAGAATCACGCCTTCGTTCAAGGCTGATGCTACCCGTTACACAGACGAAGAACTGGAGAAAATGGCTAATGACGCCCCGGCTTCGGCCAACCGTTCTCAGCCTGATACGGCCTTCCGTTCAATGATGGCAGCCATGCGCAGAAGCACTTTGCTTTCAACCAAAACCAAAGAGATGGCCAAAAAAGAAGGCGCATTGGCATTGTTGAGCATGAGCACCCGTGGTAAAGACGGTACTTTGTTTGTACAGGGTGGTGGGCCGTACAAGGCAACAGACCCTGAAAACCTGCTGGATATTATGCTATCGGCTGAAGATTATCTTTCTTTGTGCCGTCTGGCCAAAGCGGGTATCCCGGTTCAATTGGAAATTGACGTAAAAACCAAATTCTACACGCAGGATTTACAGGGATATAACGTGCTGGCTGAAATTCCGGGAACAGACCCTAAGCTGAAAGAAGAGGTGGTAATGCTGGGTGCCCACCTTGACTCATGGCACAGTGCAACCGGTGCTACCGATAACGCTGCCGGTTCGGCCGTAATGTTAGAAGCGGTTCGTATCCTAAAAACATTGGGGGTACAACCTCGCAGAACCATCCGCATTGCCCTTTGGAGTGCTGAAGAGCAAGGTTTGCACGGTTCAAGAAACTACGTGAAAAATCACCTGACAGACCCCAATACCAAGAAAAGTAATGCCGAAGGCGATAACGTGGCGGCGTACTTCAACGTTGATAACGGTACCGGAAAAATAAGAGGTATTTATTTGCAGGGTAATGATGCCTGCCGCCCTATATTTAGCAAATGGTTAGAGCCGTTTCATGATTTAGGCGCCAAAACCGTTACCATCCGCAACACTGGCGGTACCGACCACCTGGCCTTTACAGGTGTGGGTATTCCGGGCTTTCAGTTCATTCAGGATGAAATTGAATACAGCACCCGTACGCACCATACCAACATGGATACTTACGACCACCTGCAACCGGAAGACCTGAAACAGGCAGCAACCATTGTGGCATCGTTTGTGTACAACGCTGCCATGCGCGACGAGAAACTGCCAAGAAAGAAATAATATATGGTTTGCATATAAGCACAAAATCCCTACCTCTGCGGGGATTTTGTGCTTCGTAGAGCCGCAGTGCCTGCGGCTTCTGGGGTCTAACCATTCATTTGACCTATTTATCGGGCGATTAATTTTGAATGCCTTGTTCGTTAATAACCATATTCTACGATGAGCCACACGCAGTGTGGCTCTACCAAGTTCATAAATTTTGACGTTTCCTAAACAACATCTTTACCAGTTTTTCAGCTTCAACGGCTGCAAAAACACCAAAGGCCATTAAGACACAGATTCCCAGTTCCTGCCACGATAAAGGTTGGGTTTTAAAGGCCTTGTTCATAAATGGCACGTACACTACGGCCAACTGCAATATTAAAGTAAGCAAAACCGAGCCTATCAACGGCAGATTAGTAAACCAACCCCTTTGCTGAAAAACTGGTCGTTCGGTTCTGATACCAATAACATGCCCCAATTGAGACAGACTCAATACCGTAAATACCATCGTTTGCCAGTGTTCCAATTTTTGGTTGGTTGCCCAGGCTTCTGCCCCCAGTGTTATGCCGGCCATCAGAATGCCCATCCATACAATATGATACCCTACACCATCGGCAAACAGGCTCTGGTCAGGTTCGCGCGGTGGTCTCTTCATGATATTAGCCTCGGCTTTTTCATTGGCCAGTGCCAGAGCCGGTAATCCATCAGTAACCAGGTTGATCCATAGTATATGGATGGGCAGTAAGGGGTTTGGCAGACCCAGAAACGGAGCCACGGCTATCACCAGTATTTCGGCGCTGTTACAGGTCATTATATATTTCACAAACTTCCTGATGTTATCAAATATCCGCCTGCCTTCTTTAATGGCTTTTACAATGGTGGCAAAATTATCGTCGAGCAATATCATGTGGGCTGCTTCTTTGCTTACATCGGTACCATTAATACCCATAGCAATGCCAATATTAGCAGCTCGTAAGGAGGGGGCATCGTTCACGCCATCACCGGTCATGGCGGCAAAATGGCCTTTAGCCTGCAAGGCTTTTACAATCCTGAGTTTCTGGTCTGGCGATACCCGGGCATACACCGCTATCTTTTCTACCTGCGCTTTAAATTTGCTTTCCGATAATTTCTCCAGTTCCACGCCTGTCAGGGCCAGTTCGTCTTCGTCGAGAATGCCAATTTCTCTGGCTATGGCCTGGGCGGTGGCGGGGTGGTCGCCGGTAATCATGACAGGTTTTATACCTGCCGATTTACACAGGGCAATGGCCGCTTTCGCTTCTTCGCGCGGTGGGTCTACCAGGCCTGTTAATCCGGCAAAAATCAGGTCTTTTTCTACATTTTCGGGGTTAATCTGTGGCGGCAGGCTATCAAGTATGCGGTAGGCATAGGCCAATACGCGTATGCCACGCGCCGCCCATTCTTCCGAAATACGGCTGATGAGCGCATCATCTTTCGTACCACTTATAATATCAGTTATGGCCTCGCTGGCACCTTTACTTATGACCAGAAACTTATCGCCGTACTGATGAATAGTAGTCATGCACTTGCGCTCTGAGTCGAACGGAATAGCGCCTACCCGCTTATATTTTTTAAAAAGCGAGTGGTATTTCTTGAAACCCAGGTCTTCAATGATATGGCTTGTCAGGGCAAGTTCGGTTGCTTCACCAATGGGCTTGTCGGTCTTCTCAAACTTCACCTCATGGTTCAGCAGCATACCCAGTTTCAGCATTGATACCCCGTCTTCCGGTGTTTCTATGGGCTGTTCATGCTTTTCTGTCAGGTGCATTTTGTTTTGGGTCAGGGTTCCGGTTTTATCACTGCATATAAACGTAACCGACCCCAGGGTTTCCACGGCGGGTAATTTACGCACCAGCACATGCTGCCTGGCCAGCCTGGATGCCCCCCTTGATAGGGCTACTGTTATTAAAGCCGGTAAGGCCTCGGGTATAGCCGCCACTGCCAGGCTAACCGACAAAAGCAGGATACTGAAGGGGTCTTCACCCCGTAGCAGACCAGACAAAAAAAGCACCACACATATACCCAGTATAATATATGACAGATTTTTGCCGAAGGTTGTCATACGAGCCTGAAGAGGGGTAATGGCTTCTTTTGCCTGCAACAGACCTGCAATTTTGCCCAGTTCGGTTTGCATGCCTGTGCCAATTACCAGTCCTTCGGCGGTGCCGTTGGTAACCAGCGTACCTTTAAAAGCCATGTTGAGCTGGTCGCCTAAAGAGATATTTTCTTCGTGTAGTTCATTATTAACTTTGTCTACTGCAACAGACTCGCCCGTTAGTGACGATTCATCAATGCGCAGCGCATTTACCTCAAAAAGACGTATATCTGCCGGTACCACATTTCCGGCTTCCAGTTGCACAATATCACCCGGCACCAGTTCCTTCGACTCTATCACGCTCGTTTCGCCACCACGTATCACCTGTGTTTGTGTTACACTCATTTTTTTCAGTGCTTCCATTGCTTTTTCGGCCCGGTATTCCTGAATAAATCCTACCACTGCATTCAGTATGATAATCACAAAGATGATAACGGTGTCGGCCACATCGCCAAAAATGCCTGACAGCACCGCCGCCACTGCCAGCACCAGAATCATGAAATCTTTAAACTGATTAAGAAATAAAAGCCAGGGGGGCATTCGTTTTTTTTCCTGCAATTCGTTGTAGCCCTCTTTTTGCTGCCGGTGTTTTACCTCAGCATCGGTCAGGCCTTTTTTTGAGGTTTTGAATAATTCAAAAAGAGAATCGATGTTTTGAAGATAAACAGGAACTGTTTTTTTCATAATTGTAAGCATTTATCCGTATCCGGATTTGGTGGTTTCAGTAAGTGTGATTTTCGAAGTTTACAGCATACCGGTTGGCAATTTGTTACCGGTGCCTGCACAGTTAAATTATATTTGGCATTAGCCCTAATAACCAATATATTTGGGTTGCTGATGGTTAACCCGGCTACTGCTTTTCATGGGTTAAATTTATCAGGAATCTCATTCAGCCTTCGTTTTTTTAATAAAAATTTTTGGTTAAATGATTGGTTCAGCCAATTGTATAACCCCGGATACCCTGATTTGTTTTCTCTCACGCAGGATAGGTTAGCAATAGAATGCCCGATGATACTATACGCAATACTGGTTATCAGGACAAATTAACATAACAAAAGAAAATATGAACAAAAAATTTACGCTTGGTCTGCTGTTTTTTGGCATGGCAACGGTTGCTTTCGGGCAGGACACGGTAAATACTGCCGCACCCGGTAAAAAATTCTTTACCGCCTGGGCTATAGGCATTAATGCCGGTACATACGGCGTGGGCGGGTCTGTTATTACCCGGGTGTATCCGCATTGGGTGCTTCGGGCTGGGTTTGACTACGCCACCTATACCTACAAACCGGAGGATTTGAAAATGGATGTGGAGTATATGGGTAAAGATTTAGAGGCTGAGGTTAAGTCTTTTAATCTTAAGTTTCCGAATGCCAAAATACTACTTGATTTTTATCCGTGGAAAAACGGTGTTTTCAGCTTTACGGGTGGCGCTTATATAGGTAAAAACACCATAAAGATGGAAGGCTACGCGTCTGAAAAGTTTGAATTTGGGGATATTGTGATAAACCCTGACCCCAAAACCGGGTATTTTGATGCGCTGCTTACAATGGGCGAGCAGGTAAAGCCTTATTTTGGCATTGGGCTGGGCCGAGCCATGCCTAAGCGCAGGGTTAGTTTTAAATTTGAAGTGGGGGCGGTTTATCAGGGCAAATACAATGTTACCAGCGATTACGCATCAGGAGAAGCCGTGCAGTTTAGCAAAGATGCCCTTACAGACGTATTACCCAAGCCGCTTGACAAGCTATGGCCAATGGTGAGTTTTAGTCTGGCTTACAGGTTTAAGTAACAGAAAAGCACTTGCAGTAGATAGTAAGTTAGACAAATTTGTAAGTCAATATATAATAAGATGATTGACTAGATTCAGTCTTTATTTCTTCATGTTGTACTGTTTTTTATCCCGTAGGGATGGTATATCAGTAGAAATTAAAGCCATAAAACGAGCAAAGTCCTGTAGGGACGATATAATAATATACCGACCCTACAGGGCTACAATTTCTTACACAACATTATTATTCTACCGATATACCATCCCTACGGGATTATAAGGCATCATATTGAAGAATACTTGTTTTTTGATTCTTATGAATCAAACCATAAAAGTGAATATATGGTAGCAAATAACCCTTACAACCTTTTTACTCACTAAAATTTTACCTTATCTCAAATAAATACTCACCAGCCACCACGTTAGCCAATGTAATGGTTTGAGCCTTCATTATCGCTTTTACAATCTTCCCGTTTTCATACAATTGTTTGCCATCTGGCAAATGCAGTTTTAAAGTAGCTGTGCTATTGGCCGGAATCACCAACCGGTATTCAATACCCTTGTCTGTCCTTTTCCATGCCGAAGTTATTCTTCCCTGCGGGCCGTCATGACTGGCCGCAAAGCTTGTCAGGTCTTTTACAAAATGCGGTTCAATCAGCACATTTTTAAAACCCGGTTTGGTTTCGTCTGGTTTAATGCCGCCTAAAGCTTTATAGAGCCAGGCGCCAATCTCACCAAACATAATGTGGTTCATAGATATGTCAGACTTTGCATCAATCGGCCAGTTTTCATAAAGCGTAGTAGCGCCGTTTTTTATCCACCAACCCCATGAGGGGTAGGTCTCCTGAGCCGCCACCGCATAGGCCAGGTCAGCATAGCCGTTTTCACTGAGCGCATTCAATATGGCTTTGGTGCCGAGTAAACCCACATCGATATGACTACCATCTGCCTGTACCCGTTTAGCCAGATTGGCCGCTACTTTGGCTTTCATGTCTTCTGGCACTATGCCCCATTGCAGCGGTACACTCAGCTCGGTTTGTACGCCGCTTCCATAGATTCCATTTTCGCGGTTTAGGTATTTGGCATTGATGGCATCCTTAATGTTTTTTGCAAGGCTACTGTAATAAGCCGCATCGGCAGTTTTACCCAATAATGCAGCCGTTTTGGCAACGATGGTGGCATCAACAAAGTAATAAACTGATGACGTAAACTCAACCGGCGATTTTGATTTCACAGGTACCCAGTCGCCCAGGCCCCAGGTGGTCAGGTGCTTGGGTGCAATGGTTTGTATATAATCTACGTAGCGTTTCATGTGGCTGTAGTTATCTGCCAGTATTTTGGTGTCGCCATAAAACAAATAGATATTCCAGGGAATAATGGCAATGGTGCTGGTCCAGTCTGGCCCGTTGCCCCACTCATAACCCCAACCACCGGTCGGGATGATTGACGGTAAAACACCGTTGGCCTGCTGCTCGTCGCGGTGGTCGGCCAGCCATTTTTCATAAACCGTAATGGCATCAAAATTATACAGCCCGGTTTCACTGGCAATGTGTGCATCGCCCGTCCAGCCGTTTTTCTCTCGTTGCGGGCAGTCGGTCGGGTACCCGAAAAGATTAGACAGATACGAATTATTAGTTGCCCACCAAAGTTTGTTCATGGTTGGGTTAGCGGTTGTTACCTGGCCCGCAGGTGGCACATCGCTGTGCATAAAATAGCCCGTCAGGCTTCCTTTGCTCAATTGCAGCGGTTTAGCGCAGGTAAGCTCAACATACTGAAAACCCTTGTAGTTGAAATGCGGCATAAAAGTGTCTTCGCCTTTGCCGCTAAGGGTGTACACATCTATCTGAAAAGGGTCCTGATTATCTGTAGGGCGGTAGTGAATATCAATGTTCGACATATCGGCGAAACCATTGGCACCCAGTCGTTCGGCGTGTTTCAGCCTTACTACCGTTCCGGCTTCACCTTTTATTTTTAATTGGCTGACACCTGAAATGTTTCTGCCTAAATCAAACAGGTAGGTTGTGTCATTCAGTTTTTTCATACTCTTTGCCGGAATCTCTTCCACATTCCTTACAGGAACCATTGCCTGCGCTACTATGTTTTGAGACGGAGATGTTCTGAAAATGACATCTTTCCAGTCTTTATCGTTAAAATCCGGTTTGTTCCAACCGTCCTGTGCCAGTCGGGCATCCTGATGTTCAGCCGTGTAAATGCTGTTAAAAATAACAGGGCTCAGGGCTGTTTTCCAGCCTTTGCCGCTAGAGATAACCTCGGTGGTGCCGTCGTCATAGGTAATCCGTAAATCGAGGCAGAAAGTGGGTCTGCCTCTCCACGGCGCTTCATGGAAATACCAAACGGCCGTAGACTGGTGGTTATACCAGCCATTGCCCAGCAACACGCCAATGGCATTTTTACCGTTTTGCAGCGCGGCGGTTACATCATGTGTTACATAGAGCGTTCGACGGTCGAAACGGGTGTACATCGGGTCAAGGCGATGGTTGCCTATTTTCTGCCCGTTAATGTATAATTCATATAAACCTGCCACGGCTACATAAGCCCGTGCCGATTTTATTTTCTTGTCTGTTGCAAAAGTTTTTCTGAAATAGGGGGCAGGTTTCAGGTTTACGTCGCGGGTGTCGCTTATCCAGGCACCGCGCCAGTTTTGTTGGTTTATCATGCCCATTTCAAAACTTGCCACTGCCTGTGTAGTTTTTTGGCCGTCTTTATCCCATAGCGTAACTGCCCAGTAATATTTAGTAAAAGGTTGCAGGGCCTTGCCTTTATAAACCGCCAGTGCATGGCCTGAAACCACCTTTTTAGTATCCCATTCAGTACCTGTGCCATTAGCCACTTTGGCGGAGTCGGTATCTACCAATACCTGATAGGCTGTTTGTTTGGCTCCCTTGCGGGTGTCTGTCAATAACCAGGTAAATCGTGGATTTGGATTATCAATTCCTAAAGGATTCGGTAGGTGTTCGCACTTTAAACCGGATGCCTGTGGAGGGTTGGCAGCAAAACTTTCTGCCCGGGCAGCCAGTAATACCAAAGCCAGGGCAATTAAACGCAGGATGAATTTCATACAATGTGGGTTGAATTACAGGCTGTAAAAATATACATTGTATGGGAATAATGAGCAGTTTGATTGGTGAAATTGTGTGACTTCTTCACCGAATTAATTCACTGTATCGGTAGAAATGTTCTACCCCTCAACCACAGCCAGATTAAAATAGAAAGTGCTGCCCATGCCAATTTCGCTTTCTACACCTATGCTGCCGTTCTGGGCTTCAATAAACTCTTTGCTGATGGCCAGCCCCAGCCCCGTACCAGATTTATTGCTGCCCGGTACCTGAAAGTACTTGTCGAAAATCTTGTCTTTGTAGCGTTTTTCGATGCCCTTGCCCTGGTCGCTTACCGAGAAATTAACGTGCGTGTCTGTCTGATTGATTCTGATGGTAATCCGGCTTTGTTCCGGTGAATAATTGATGGCGTTGGTCAGAAAGTTAATCAGCACCCAGGCAGTTTTTTCGGTGTCGGCCTTTACAGCGGGCAGGTTTTCTGGCACCTCGGTCTGAATATCTATTTTCTTTTGAGCTGCCTGAGTTTTTACGGCCTCGGTGGCATAATGCAGTATTTCGTACGGCGTACTTTTCTGGATATTAAGTTGGATATTCCCTGTTTCTACCTGCGACAGATTGAGCAGTTCTCCGGTTATTTTCAGCAATCGGCGGCTATCTTCTTTTATGCTGTCAATTAGTTGTTTTTGTTCTTCATTAATGGCGCCTGTTTGTTGGTTTTCTAATAATTGCAGGCTCATTTTGATACTTGAAATAGGCGTTTTCAGCTCATGTGAGATGGTGGCTATGAAATTGGTTTTGGCAAAATCAAGCTCTTTGAAAGGCGTGATGTTTTTAAGCACAATTACGTGGCCTATCTGCCGTTTTTCTTTTTCGCCGGTAGGCACAATAGCAATATCAATTATTTCTTTTTCAAAATAGCTCTCTTTGTTATCTGCAAAAATCTTGATGGGCTGCTTTTTGCTCTGGGTATCGGTGCTTAGTGTCAGTACCAGATCTTTTACCAGCGAGCGCAGTAAATCATTTATCAGAGACACATCCTGTGCCTGTTGGCCAATCAGTTGTTCGGGTTTTAGTCCGGTTACTTTCAGGGCCTCGTCGTTGGCAAAAAGTATTTTTTTGTTTTCATCCAGGCCAATTACCGGGTCGTGCATGTTGTTGATAAGCGTTTCAATCCGCTTTTTTTCAAACAGCAGCTTCGACAAATTACTGTTATTGTATTCTTCCAGTTTTTCGGCCATTGTATTGAACGAAAGCGCCAGTTCTCCAAACTCGTTGTGGTCTTCAAAATACACCCTTTGCGAGTAATCGTTGGCTGCAATCAGCTTAATGCTCTCGGTAAGTTTCCTGATGGGGTTAGCAATATTTCCGGGCAGGTTAATGAGTAAGGTAAACGCAATCAGAAAACAAAGCGTACCCGTAGTAGCTACCCAGATGGTAGCTGAGGCTGCCGTTTGCTTGGCCACATTGCTTTTGCGCTGAATAGCCTCCATGTTCAGGCGCATAATTTCTGCAATGTCTTTTCTTATCAGTAAATGAACAGACTCCTCAGCCCTGTTGGCCTGCAACATTTTAAAATGCCCAAGTAATTGCCGGGTGGCTTCTCGTTCACCAATTTCTGTAATGTTTGCCTGTTGCTTTTCCAGGTTCTCTTCAAGTATATTCATGGCGGTGGAGTCTGCGGTTACTTCGTCCAGGGCCATCAGCATATCACGAGCATACTCAAGGGTAATGTAATTGGCCTCCAGAATATTCTCTGTATCATTTTTCAGGGCATTAATATACCGCGCCCCTACAAATGTAAGCAGGGTAATGAGTATAAAAAGCAGGCCTACACCCAGGGTCAGTTTGGTTCTTATTTTCATATCAATGTTGGATTGATAAATTTCAAATTTTGGTAGAGCCACATGGCATGTGGCTTTCTTCAAAATTTATTATTTTAATAGAGTATTAGAGTATTTTTAAATACGTTTTTTGGTGCTCATAAACCCCTGAAGCCGCATGCAATGCGGCTCTGCTAATCTGTTTCTTCCCCCTTTAGGGGCTAGGGGTTTGCTTACGACAATATCACCACATCTACCTCTGCAAACGATAATTTATTGAGCAAATCATTAAATATATTGGTTGATAGTATCACGTTAAAAAGGTTCAGGTGGGGCTTGCCTATGCAAAGGGTGGTAATCTGCCTTTGGTCGGCCACTTCCATAATGCACTTGGCAATGTTGCGGTCTTCTACCCTTATAATCTCTGCCCCCAATTGTGTGGCCAGCTTAAAGTTGTTAATCAGGTGCCGCTGCTTGTCGAGCGCTATTTTATCCGGGCTTTCTTTCGGAGTCTGTACGTACAAAACATACCATTTGCTATTATAATAACTGGCCAGCCGGGCAGTTTTTCTGATTACATTTTTAGCTGTTTTTTCATTACTGCTGATACAGGCCAGAAATTTTTCGTGGCGTATGGCCGTACTTCTGGGTATTTCGGTTTCAACTTTTCTTTCTACCTGGCTGGCCACTTCTTTCAGTGCCAGTTCGCGCAGTTGTAAAATTTGATCAGCCTTAAAGAAGTTGTTCAGCGCCATAGGTACTTTGTCTGGCGTGTATATTTTCCCTTCTTTCAGGCGGGTTATCAGTTCATCGGCTGTCAGGTCTATGTTCACCACCTCGTCGGCCATCCGTAGCACACTATCAGGTATGCGCTCTTTTACCTCAATGCCTGTTATGTCTTTTATTTCTTCGTTCAGGCTCTCAATGTGCTGTATATTTACAGCGCTTATTACATTAATGCCTACTTCCAATACTTCCAGCACATCCTGCCAGCGTTTTTCGTTCTTGCTGCCTTCAATATTGGTATGTGCCAGCTCGTCTATTATTACTACCTCCGGCCGCAGATTAATAACCGCCTGCACGTCCAGTTCTTCCAGCTCTTTGCCTTTGTAGAATATCTTCCGGCGCGGAATAACCGGCAGGCCGTCCAGCAAATCATGAGTTTCTTTCCGTAAATGGGTTTCAATATAGCCAATTTTTACATCAATGCCGTTACGTAGCAAAGAATGGGCCTCTTGCAACATACGAAAAGTCTTGCCTACACCGGCGCTCATACCAATGTAAACTTTAAATTTCCCCTGCCGCGACTTACGGATTAAATCCAGAAAATGCTGTACGTTCTCTTCTTTGTTAGGCATGATGTAATTTTGTTTTACCACTGATTTGCACGAAGGGTTACACGGAGTATCACTGAATTTTTCCACAGTGATACTCCGTGCCTTAACTCCGCGTTCCTCCGTGGTTAAAATGTTTAAAAACTAAAACACAAAGCGCTGGTTAAATAAACTACCTGACTTTTATTATCAAAAATCCTGTCTTTGCTATCAAGCAGGCGGCCTTCCACGCGCCATAAAAGATTATTGGCCAGTGCATAATCCATGTTCAATGAGTAACCGAGCGTCTGAAAACCATTGGCTGTACCAGTGGCAATTATCACGCCGTTTTTATCCTGATAATACTCTGCACGGGCAGCCAGCCTTAGTTTGTCGGTGGCCGAATAGCGCACAATCAGAACAGGAGATAACCAATGGTTGTACCGGGTGCTTCCGTTTGTTTTTTGCTCAATACCGAAGTCAAACCCTGTTATTAAACCCAGTTTTTTATTAATCTGAAACTGCCCGTAAACGTTATTGAAGTACCGCCAGCGGCGTAGGCTATCGGGTTGCTCATCGCCTGCATAGCTGCTCCAGTTAAGTGTAACATTACTATTGGGCTTATAGGTAATCTGCGTACCAAAAGCCGGTGTCTGGTTACCCGGCACACGCTGAATCCGCTGCCAGCCGTTCAGTACCAACCCGGCCAGATACCATTTTTCATTGGCCGAGGTATAAGACAGCCGTACGCCAGATTCATAATAAGGCGAGTTTTCGGCCAGCAGGCTTCTGGTCAGGTTCCAGGAGTCTTTACCGATGGCGCTCTCAAAACCAATGTGCGACGGCATAATGCCCGCATCTACCCACAGGTTGTTTTTGCCCGATACTTTTACACCCACGTTGGCTTCATATACATTTTTTAGCAACCCCTGCTCGGCCGCCATATTATACTGCGCATAAGTTCCCGCCATTATGCCCACATTGGCTCTTACTTTATCTGTGGCATAAGCTGCTTTCAGCAAACCCAGATTCAGGTTTAGTTCGTTGTGGCGGTTGTGGTTATAAAAAAATGGCGCTTTTTCATGATTACCGGGCTTGCTGAAATCATAACTGTAATAGGTTTCTACATAGCCCGAAAAAGTGAGTGGTTTGTTTTCTTGTGCATGGGCTCTTAAAACCATGAGCATCAATGCCGCTGCTATTATTTTTTTCATTTTGTTGTACTTTTCTTTGGTTTAAGCATTGCACTAAGGCCTGTTTTACCACGGAGTTTCGCCGGGTTTTGCACGGAGTGCCACGGAGAAAAGACTCTTTGCAACTCCGTGGTTAACTCTGTGCAACTCAGCGGTTAAATAAAAATTGGGTTACTTCAACTCATCTAAAGCCACATTCAACGCTAAAACATTCACGGCTTCAGGGCCGAAAAGGCCTAACAATGGTTTTTGTGTGTGCGATTCAATCAGCGCGATAATCTTATCTTCGCCAATATGCCTTGCTGCGGCAATACGTTTTACCTGTATACTGGCCGATTCAGGCGATATGTCCGGGTCAAGGCCGCTGCCTGATGCCGTTACCATTTCGGCAGTGATGGCCGATTTCTTAACCTCAGGATTATGCACCATAAACGTATCTATGCGGCTTTGTACGGTGGCCAGGTATTCGGCATTGGTTGAGCCTTTGTTACTACCGGCAGACCCAGCCGAGTTATAGGCAACAGCAGACGGGCGGCTCCAGAAGTATTTGTCTGCTGTAAACGATTGCCCCAGTAGTTTGTAGCCAACTGTTTTACCGTTAACGGTAACGGTTTCGCCCTTGCCTTTGTTGGGTGCTAATTGTGCAAAACCTGTAATAACAAGCGGATAAATGACTGCGAATAACACCATGCTTATCAATGTAAGACGTATGGCAGAAAATATGGTTTTCATGATTGTATCAGATAAAAAGTGAAACGGCCAGGTCAATTAATTTGATGCCTATGAATGGCACTATAATACCACCCAAACCGTAGATTAATAAGTTGCGGCGAAGAATGGCGCTGGCACCTATGGGTTTATAGGCTACGCCCTTCAAAGCCAATGGAATAAGCAAAGGAATGATGATGGCATTGAAAATAACAGCCGACAGTATGGCGCTTTCAGGGCTATGCAGCCCCATGATGTTTAGCCCCTGCAAGGCTGGTATGGTGGCAATAAATAAGGCCGGCACAATGGCAAAATACTTGGCTACGTCGTTAGCGATAGAGAAGGTAGTTAACGTACCACGGGTCATTAGCAACTGTTTGCCTATCTCTACAATCTCAATCAGTTTGGTTGGGTCGTTGTCAAGGTCTACCATGTTACCTGCTTCTTTGGCTGCCTGTGTACCGCTGTTCATGGCTACGCCCACATCTGCTTGTGCCAGGGCTGGGGCATCGTTGGTGCCGTCGCCCATCATGGCTACCAGCTTGCCTGCCTGCTGTTCCTTGCGGATATACTGCATTTTGTCTTCCGGTTTGGCTTCGGCAATAAAATCGTCCACCCCTGCTTTTTCGGCAATGTATTTGGCTGTCAAAGGATTATCTCCGGTTACCATCACCGTTTTAACACCCATTTTGCGCAAGCGTTCGAAACGTTCCTGTATACCGGTCTTGATGATGTCCTGTAGCTCAATTACCCCCAGCACCTGGTTGTTTTCTGATACTACCAGCGGCGTACCACCGTTGCTTGAGATAACCTTTACGCGTTCGGCCGTTTCGGCAGGGAACACATTTCCGGCTTTTTCAACCATCTTTTTAATAGAATCATAAGCGCCTTTGCGGATGCTTGTTCCCTCAAAGTCGATACCTGAACTACGTGTTTCGGCAGTAAATTTGATAAAAACCGGCTGGCTGATTTTGTAGGTTGACAGATTCACACCTGCCAGATCAATGATCGATTTTCCCTCGGGGGTTTCATCGGCCATTGAACTCAATACAGCCGATTTAACGAAATGCTGTTCGTCAACGCCCGCTACCGGATAAAAATGTGTGGCCTTACGGTTACCAATGGTAATGGTACCGGTTTTATCAAGCAACAGCACGTCAATGTCTCCGGCGGTTTCTACGGCTTTGCCCGACTTTGTAATTACATTGGCACGAAGGGCCCTGTCCATTCCGGCAATACCGATGGCAGACAGCAGCCCGCCGATGGTAGTGGGTATCAGACAAACAAAGAGCGATATAAACGCGGCTATGGTGATGGGTGTCTGGGCGTAATCGGCAAAGGGTTTCAGCGTAACACACACAATAATAAATATGAGCGTGAAAGCCGCCAGCAGAATGGTAAGGGCAATTTCATTCGGCGTTTTCTGGCGGCTGGCACCTTCTACCAGCGCAATCATTTTATCAAGAAAACTCTCGCCGGGTTGGGTGCTTACCAAAACCTTAATTTTGTCTGACAATACCTTAGTGCCACCCGTTACACTGCTTTTGTCGCCACCTGCTTCACGTATCACCGGGGCTGATTCTCCCGTAATGGCGCTTTCATCAATAGTTGCCAGGCCTTCTACAATCTCACCATCGGTTGGTATAATGTCTCCGGGTTCGCATACAAACACATCACCTTTTTTGAGTTGAGATGACGGAACAATCTGAATTTCGTTCAGATACATTTCGCCTACCGTTTGCACCAGTTTGGCTGGTGTTTCTTCGCGGGTTTTGCGCAGGCTGTTGGCTTGGGCTTTACCTCTGGCTTCGGCCAGGGCTTCGGCAAAATTGGCAAACAACAAAGTAGCCAGCAGAATCAGGAAAACAATAATGTTGTAAGTAAGGCTACCCTGATTGGCTGCGCCAAAAAAGATGGCTATACAAACAAACAACATAATGAGTGTTCCGATTTCGACCGTAAACATAACAGGGTTACGGAACATGACACGCGGATCGAGTTTGATAAACGACTGCCCGATGGCTTCTTTTACCAGTTCGCGGTCGAACAATGAAATATTATTATTTCTGGTCATTGGATTAATTATTTAAATAGCGTAAAATGTTCTGCCAAAGGCCCTAAAGCCAAAGCAGGGAAAAACGACAACGCAGCAATGATGGCTATCACGGCAAAGGTCATAATAGCAAAAGTCGAGGTGTCTGTTTTAAGCGTTCCGGCACTTTCAGGTATATACTTTTTGCCAGCCAGCAGGCCTGCAATAGCCACCGGGCCAATAATAGGCAGGTATCTGCTCAGCAGTAGCACAATGCCGGTGCTGATGTTCCAGAAAGGGTTATTGTCGCCCAGGCCTTCAAAACCGCTACCGTTATTGGCCGCGCTGGATGTATATTCATAAAGCATTTCAGAAAAACCATGATACCCCGGGTTGTTGAGCCAGCCTGTGGCGTTGCCATTAAACCACCAGCCCATTGCCGTGTTATTGGCTGCAAAGTAGGCGGCCATGGCCGTACCTGCCAGTATAAGCAATGGGTGCAGAATGGCAATAACTGCCGCAATTTTTACTTCTCTGGCCTCTACTTTTTTGCCCAAAAACTCAGGCGTACGGCCGACCATCAGACCGGAAATAAACACACCCAGAATAATAAATACGTAGTAGTTAAGCAGGCCAACCCCGCAACCGCCATAAAAGGCGTTTACCATCATGGCCAGCAACTGCATCGCGCCTGAAAGCGGCATGCTGCTGTCGTGCATGCTATTGACCGACCCTGTTGAAATAACCGTGGTGGCGATGCTCCAGTAGCCTGATGCGGCTGTACCAAACCTGACTTCTTTGCCTTCCATGCTTCCGGTTGGTTGTGCTACGCCCAGGTGCTGAATAGCCGGGCTGCCATGTATTTCGGCAATTACTGTTGGTATGGTAAGCAACAAAAAGCCAACTGTCATAACGCCGAAGATGCTCCAGGCCAGTTTTTTACGTTTCAGGTAATAACCCAATGCAAAAATGAATGCGAAAGGGATAATCATCTGCGATACCATCTCAACGGCGTTGGTAAAATAATTGGGGTTTTCTAAAGGATGCGCCGAGTTAGCCCCAAAGAAGCCCCCGCCATTGGTGCCCAGGTGCTTAATAGCCACAAAAGCCGCCGCCGGGCCTCTTGAAACCTGCACCGAGTCGCCCTGTAAGGTGGTTATGGTGTCTTTTCCTTCAAAGGTCATGGGTGTGCCATTGAAAGTAAGAATGATGGCTACAACAATTGATAACGGCAACAAAATGCGTGTGCAGCTTTTCAGAAAATAGTTATAAAAGTTGCCCAGCTTATCGGCCTGGCGTTCGCGCATGGCGTTGAACAGAACCGCGCCCGCTGCCATACCCGTAGCAGCCGATACAAAGTGCAGGTACATTAACCCTATTAATTGGGTAAGATAAGAAACCCCGGTTTCGCCTGAATAGTGTTGCAGGTTACAGTTGACAATAAAAGAAATGGCCGTATTAAAAGCCAAATCGGGCGACATAGACGGGTTACCGTCAGGATTCAGCGGCAACCAGCCCTGGTTCATCAACAAAAACATGCTTAGAAAAAACCAGACAAAGTTGATGCCCAACAGGGCTGTCAGGTGTTCTTTCCAGTTCATTTCCCGGTTGGCGTCTATGCCGCTGAAACGATAGAAAAGTTTCTCGATGGGGTTAAAAACGGGGTCTAGCAATGTTTTTTCGCCCGAATAAACCCGAGCAATGTATTTTCCGAAAGGGATGGCCAGCAATAGCGTAACCACAAAGAGGGCAATGATGCCTGATATTTCAGTGTTCATAAGATTCAGAATTTTTCAGGTTTAAGCAATACATACACCAGGTATCCGAAAACCAACATCGATAAAATGAATAGTGCTGTCATGGTTTTAGATTTTTTCAAAGAAGTGGATAGACTTATAGCAAACCCCAAACAGGGCTGCACCAACTACGATTAAAATGAGCGTTACCATTGTATTATTAATTTAGTTCTGATACCCTTATGCCAATCTTTGTGCCTGATTGTAAATAAATTTTGCAAGTAATTGATAATGAGTTGTTTATTGTTATGTAAAGGGGCGGTGCCAACAAAAAAAGCCTATCAAAATGATAAGCTTTTCTCAAAATGGAGGTATATAATTAATTATGGCTAATTAACCACGGAGTTGCCCGGAGTTATGGCACGAAGTTTCACAGAGTCAAGAATATCAACTAAAAATTAGATACCTTATTACGTCATTCCTGTTTGAGCACAGTTAAAAATCGGGTGAAAAAACTTGATAAAGAGAGATGATACATCAGATTTTTAAATGTGCGAGTTTGAATGATGGGCTGCTTTTTGGTTACTTTTTGCAGCCCAAAAAGTAACAACAGAAGAATAAAAAACTCTAGTGAATTGATTTTAATCTTAGCATGATTTAAATCAATTTATTCAATTCGTTGGTAGTATATTTTTGAATTGAAAATTCTTAATTATGAAACCAACCACAACCAAAAACTTCTTTAAATATCTTAATGATATGCTTAGGCATATATGGCATAGTCAGCGGAGGGGTATTGAAAATCTCGCCGGATGTATATCCTCAAGACAGTACATTCGCTGCATAGCTTTTATGTATTATTGGCGGTTCTTTTTATTTACGAGGGTTGGTGCCTGTAACAAGGGGTTGATATAAGAAGTAGGCCTACAAACCATACTCTTCAATTTTCCTATACAGCGTTGCAATACCGATTTCAAGCAGGCGGGCGGTTTCGGCTTTGTTGCCTTTGGTATAGTTTAATACCTTCTGAATATGTAGTTTTTCTACACTGGCCATTGAAAACGCCGATAACGTGCCTTTGTTGGTTTGGCGGGGTTGTTGAACATCAAAAGGTAACAAATCGGCAGTTAGGGTGTCGGTATCTGCCAGAATTACGGCACGTTCAATGATATTTTTCAGCTCACGAATATTACCCACCCATTGGTAACTTTCCAGTTTTTCCAGGCATTCCTCATCTATTTTCTCCACACGTTTATTGGTTTTTTCAGAAAACTGGCGCATAAAATAAGCAGCCAGCAAATCAATGTCTTTAACCCTTTCGCGCAGGGGTGGCAGGTGAATTTCAAATACATTGAGCCTGAAGTAGAGGTCTGACCGGAAGTGGTTTGCTTCGTATTCCTGCTTTAGGTCGCGGTTGGTAGCTGCTATCAGCCTGAAATTTGATTTCGTGGGTTTGGTGTCGCCCAGTTTAATAAATTCACTGGTTTCCAATACCCTCAGCAATTTGGCCTGTAGCTCCAGCGGCATTTCACCAATTTCATCGAGCAGGAGCGTCCCTCCGTTGGCTTCCTCAATCAGTCCTTTTTTATCTTTTATAGCCCCCGTAAATGCCCCCTGCTTATGCCCGAACAGCTCACTTTCCATAATATCTTTGCTGAAAGTGCTGCAATTGAGCATCACAAACGCTTTACCCGCCCGCTGGCTGGCCTGGTGTATTCCCTGTGCAAATACTTCCTTACCGGTGCCGGTTTCGCCTGTCAGTAAAACGGTGGTATCTATAGGCGCTACTTTTCTGGCTAAATCAATGGCCTGCTGAATGGCTTTCGACTTTCCGATGATGGCATCAAACGAAAACTTTTCACCCACCCGTTTTTCCAGGTCTTTTACTTTCTTTTGCAGTTGTACTTTCTCAATAGCCCGGTGCAGCAGCGGGATAATCTTCTCGTTGTCGTCGCCCTTTACTATATAATCAAAAGCGCCGTTTTTCATGGCCTGCACGCCATCGCTGATGTTGCCGTAAGCCGTTAACAAAATTACCTCAACCAGCGGATGCAAGGCTTTTATTCTGGTCAGTAAATCAACCCCGTTTCCATCGGGCAGCTTCACGTCCGACAACACCACGTCAATCGCCTGTTGTTCCAGTTTTTTCAATCCACCCCGGCAATCACCGGCCTCCACCACCTCAAACCCTTCCGACTGCAATACACGCGCCAGCAAGGTTCTCAGTTTTTCTTCATCGTCTATTATTAGGATTGTTTTCATTATTGGGGTATGCGAACTACTTGATCGGAATTATTACCGTAAAACTTGAGACGCACAAATATAGAATAGAAAGAGACTGTAAATTGAACTGTGTCAATTAAAATCTAAGCAAATATTATATTCAAATTTAAGACTTACGAATGAAGGGTTTTAAATTACTTTCAAACTTACGTTTCGAGGTCCAATGCTATTTTAGAAAGATCTATTTGAAGTTGGTTCAATTCTGCGTCCCAGTATCCTAGTTCTAGCATTTTTTTTCTTATTAATGAAAACTCTATGTCTGTTAATATTAATGTTGCCGACGTTGCCGAATATATTGCACTAGGAAGACCTTCCTTCATAAGATTTTTAATCCCATTAACTATTCTATTTTTTCTTTTTGTGCTGGACTGAATACCATTAATATAATCATCTAATAATTCATTTAAATCTTCTAATTTTTCTTGAATTGCATTTCCTATTTCAAATCTTTTTTTTACTAACCTGTCTTGATCATTCAAATTTAATACAGACACAGTTAGTTTTCCTAATTCATCTGATCCTTTAACCCTATATCGCCAGTATTTTAAATGATTCTTCGGGTTAATTTTGGTTGGGTCTATTATTGGCTCATTCTTTGTATTATGATCATTTTTTGTTCCATTACACTTTTTGCAAGAAGGAAGCAAGTTGTCCCAATCCAAAACCTCATCTTTAAAGGTTTCCTTGTGATGAAAATGTTCTACTTCTAAATATTTACTTTCTTCCCTAATATTAGTTTCACAATAGCAACACTTTCCATTTGAAAGAGTTAATAATGCATTTTTAATAAAATCTAAATTCCAGACTGATTTTCCGGTTGATTTAAATTCATTGGTCAATTTAAGCTGTAATTCAAGAGTAAGCTCTACAGGTTTTTGAGTTCTATCTAATTTAATCATTATTCGATAAACCAGTTAATTGAATTTTGAGTATTTTTTTTAATGAGTTTTCTGGATGCAGCATTGAATCCAATATCATAAATTGTGCATTAGCAGCATCAAAGTCTTCGGAATCAATTGCATGATTGAAATTTGATATTGCATTTAAATATGTAAGGGTTCTTGTTTCGGACATTCCCATTACATCTGCTAATATTTCTTCAACTGTCCAACCTTGACAGCCATAATCTTGATTTATAATACTATTCAACTTTACTTCGTTGTTTTCATCTAATGCCAAAGGAATAATTTCTTTGGCTTCTGCTACTTGAATAATATGTGGGCTATGTGTTGTAGTAAATATTTGAGCATTTGGTAAAATAATTTTTAAAGATTCATAAATCCTTGCTTGCCATTCAGGATGTAAATGCAAATCAATTTCATCAATAAAAACAATACCATCAAAATCTTTGATAAATTTACTAGGGCTTTTATACCTCAATTCTATTTCCTTAATGAGACCCATTAAAACTGCTATGCACGATTTATAGCCAGAAGACAAATATTCAAAATAAATTTCTCCGTTAGGAGTATTTAGTAAAATGTCATTGGAGTTTGGTAAAACCTTACTAAAAGAAATGGACGAATTTAAAATCTTAAAGCATTCTCTCGCAAGATGAATATTTCTAATCTGACTTTCATCTAAATGATTTTCATGTGCAGACCAAAGATGCCTATTAACGAACCAATTCTTTAAATCATTAACTTCCGAACCATTCACGGTTTCCGATGCAAATGTACCTATCTGCTTTTGCGCATCGGTATTGATTGTTTTTAAATTTTGATAAAGTATATCTCTATGAGTTTTAAACACAATAACATCATTTGAGTTGTAATAAAATCCAGGATTTGAAATATGTGTCTCATTAGGATGAAAAGCAGATATATCAAATAAACGTTCATGTTGTTCGTTATTTATTAATACCGAAATAGTCCACTTGCCTTTCGAAATATTAGCTGTTTTTTTTACAGATATTACGTTAAGAGTAAATGATTGAGCCAAACAATCAAGTATCGTGGTTTTTCCAATACCATTCTGACCACAAATAATATTGAAATGGTCATCAAATGAAAGTTCCAAATTCTTAATTGGCCCTATTCCATTTATTATAATCTTATTTATTTTTAGCATTTTATTTTATAATAAATTCAAACAAATAAACATTGTGCAAAACTTCTTTTTAATGGTAAAATCAGTGTTGTTACGCTTTATACTTCTTTTACATTATTTCTGATTCAATCAATCTTCAAAAATTATACTATTAGAATGAATTTGTTTAAAATAAACTAATTTGGTAAATAGGGGTTACTTAAAATTTACATAAATTAGGAAGTAAGAAAATTTTATCAGATTAAAATATTCAGATGCTAATACGGTTAAACTATATGCTAAAACTGCAATAAAAATATTAATAATTTAAACTAGTAGACATTTAAATAAATCGGTCTTAAAATAATAACAAAACTTCCAATTTTTCTTTAATAGCAGAATCAAACCATCTCACTGCTCAACCCCCCAAAAAATAGCATTTTTAAACAAGGTCTTATAAGCTTCATTATCAAACAACTCGGGCGAGTGGCCCATGAAGATGTAGACATTTCGGGCTTTCATGTTTGGGTTTGTCCATATCACCGGGTGGTCGCCCATTTTTATTGGGGTGTTGGGGGTGTATGTGTTTTCGTCTACACTGGCTATTACATGTACATTGGCTCTCGGGCTTTTATGGTAGGTGTACCATTCTTCTTTTTTGATTCTGAAGTTACCCGGCACACCCATCATAATTGGGTGCTGTTTGTCTTCAATGTTTACCTCACCGGCCACAAATGTGGCAATGTAGTTTTGGTATCTGATGCCCCCCATAAAATCAGAAAACCATTGCCACATTGGGTAGCCGTCAAATTCACCCAGCAAAGTAGCATGATGGAAACCAATCCAGCCGCCTTTGCCTTGTTCTATATACTTAACAAATGCCGCTGCTGCCTTGTCTCTCCAGCCATAAGGTGGGTAGTCTAACTGAATAAATAGCTGGTAATGGCTCAGAAAATCCTCGTCTATGGTATCGGTATTTTGTATTTAGTCAATGGTAAAACTGCTGTCGGCTGCCAGTTGGTTCAGCCAGACTTTGGCACGGGCTGAATAGTGTATATGATGCCCGGTGCTTTCTGCCAGGGCCAGCACTCTGAAACGGCTCTGGCCATAAATCTGCTGTGCAATTAAAGACATCAACATAACCAACATTAGTTTTTTACAGATTAACCTGCCTGAATTTTTAATAGCCATACTTTTTAATTTGGGCTTATGATATAAAGACGAAAAACCAGTGCCAGTGGCACTAAAACAACATAATTTTAACAAATCGGGCATTGACTTTATGGCTCAATTTGCCTATTTTATAGGTGTTTTTTATCGTAAACTGCCTGATTTTTAAGGATTTATTAATTTTCTTCAATTGCTTAAGCGCCCTCAATTGAGTATCTTCGCTTTTACCACCAAATATATAATATATGCGCAAAGAAAAAGAAAATGTTCTACTCCGACTTCCAAAAATCTTACTTAATCTGTTCTTGTCATTTTTTATTGACGACGGCAGCAAAAACAACGACCGCTCTAAATACCAGCAAGCCAAAGAAATTCGCGAAGTAAAAGTTACTATCCGCCGCTTATTTAAAGATTCTTTTCTCATCATTCTGGGGGTTTTGTCGGCCGGTTTCGGCCTCGATGGCTTCCTGTTACCCAATGATTTCATCGATGGTGGCGCAGTAGGTATTTCGCTCCTTATCCGGGCCGTTACCGACTACCCGCTTTCGCTCATTCTGGTTCTTGTCAACATTCCGTTTATTATTCTGGGCTTAAGGGTTGTCAGTAAAGAATTTGCCATTAAAACAGCTTTCGGCATTGTTGCGCTTGCTTTGGCCGTAGCCCTGATACCTTATCCTGAAATCACACACGACAAATTGCTTACATCCGTTTTTGGCGGCTTCTTCCTTGGTCTTGGTATCGGTATGGCCATGCGGGGTGGTGGCGTTATTGACGGCACCGAGGTAATGGCCATTACCCTTAGCCGCCGTACCAGCCTTACAATCGGAGACGTAATCCTGCTTATCAACGTGGTTATTTTCTCGGTGGCGGCCTATGTTTTGTCTATTGAAACCGCGCTTTACTCAATGCTTACTTATCTGGCGGCTTCAAAAACTGTCGATTTTGTAATTGAGGGTATTGAAGAATACACCGGTGTAACCATCATATCGCTGAAACCCATGGAAATGAAAAAAATGATTATTGAAGAAATGGGCCGTGGGGTTACCGTTTACAAAGGTGAAAGAGGCTTTGGCAAAACCGGCTACACCGAGGGCGATATGAAGATAGTTTATACCGTTATTACCCGTCTGGAGGTCAGTAAACTAAACCTTGAAATTGAAAAGATAGACCCCAACGCATTTGTTATCATGACCAGCATCAAAGACACCAAAGGCGGCATGATAAAAAAACGTTCGGTGCCACATTAGAATTTATCCATTAAATATTGAAGCGTTTGTATAATTTTGTGCCTGACATTCAATCAGGCACTTTTTTATATCATAATGGCTACTATTTTACCTGTTAAAGGCGTAAGCCCCACCTGGGGCGATAATTGTTGGTTTTCGCCCAATGCCACCATCGTTGGCGATGTTACCATGGGCAAAGACTGCACCGTATGGTTTAACGCCGTTGTGCGCGGCGACGTGAACGCCATTGTAATGGGCGACAGGGTGAATATCCAGGACGGCGCCGTTATACACTGCACCTACCAGAAAACCAAAACAATTATCGGCAATAACGTAAGCATTGCCCACAATGCCATTGTGCATGGCTGCACCATTGAAGACAAAGTACTGGTTGGCATGGGAGCCATTATCATGGACGGCGCCGTTATAGGCACAGGGTCTATCATTGCCGCCGGAGCCATTATCACCCAGAATACCATCGTACCACCTAACTCTGTTTATGCCGGTAATCCGGCCAGATTCCTGAAAGCAGTCTCGCCTGAACTCGAAGAGGTCTTCATGCGTACGGCCAACAACTACGTAATGTATGCCGGGTGGTTTCAGGATTCAGCCAATCAGTAATACAATTGCTCATATTTTGACACAAACCGATACATATCTGTTGATGTGTCTTAAAATTGCATGTTTGCTGCTATTATTTTTCTTAATAAATCTATATTTGTTCTTTTAAAAGTCTCATAGGGTGGAGTACGCAAGCATTGGTGACGACATACTGGTAAAATTGTTGACTTTGGGTGATAAGGAAGCTTTTGAAGAGATTTATCGTCGTTACTGGCGTAAGTTATTTCAGAAAGCCCAAAGAAAAGTGTATGCCAGAGAAATTGTGGAAGAGCTGGTGCAGGACATCTTCATTAACCTGTGGGAGAAACGCGCCACCGTGCAGATTCAAACCCTTGAGCCCTATCTTTTTACTGCCCTTAAGTACCAGATTATCAGCCATATCAGAAAACAACTGCAGGAAGAAAAGTTTGCCGCGTATGCAGCCACCGAAAGCAACGAAGAAATAAACAGCCTTGAAGAAACCATTGCGTATCATGACCTGTCGCAGTCTATCCAGCAGGCAATGGAACAAATGCCCGAGAAAACCCGGCATATTTTCCGCCTGAACCGCCTGGAAGGCAAAAGTACCCGCGAAATTGTTGAAATGCTGAATATCCCTGAGCGTACTGTTGAATACCACATTTCGCAGTCGCTCCGATTCATGCGCGAACACCTGAAAGAGTTTCTTACCTGGTGCCTGCTGTTTTTTCTGAAGTAAAATGCCTGCCTTCATTTTCATTTGCCTCTTCATTTGCCATTTTTCCGAATTTTACTCCACCGTTTTACCATAAATTTTATATAATTTATCAAAGAACTTTTTATAAAAACCCCTTTTTTGTTGTATTATTCATAGAAATTACAAAACTATTTGCGGTTAATCGGGGGCTTATACGACATAGTAATTAAACAAAGAATCTATTACGCTCAGATGAAAAGCCGTAAAGCGTTTAGTCAGCTCCTTCAGAAGTACTTAGATGGGAAATGCAGTGAATCAGAATCACAACTCGTTGAGCAGTGGTATGAACTCATTGATGAAGAACCCAGACAGAATTACACCGGGCAGGAGTGGCAGGCACTTGAATATAAACTATGGCAAAAAATAGAAGCTGGTCTTTTTGAAACAGAAGCCCGGCCGTCAATCAGTTTCTGGCGTAATTATCGCCTCAGTATTGCCGCCTCTGTTACCATTTTACTGGGTGCAGGCGCCTGGTGGTACATCAACGCACATTCCAATCCCGCTACTAAATCAACTTTACAAAGTTCTGTCCATGAAATGCAATTAATGGACAACACCTCTTCCAAGCCCGTAAAAATTAAGCTGGAAGATGGAAGCACCGTAACGCTAAGCCCACACAGCCAGCTACAGTATCCAAAACAATTTGCTGCGACTAAAAGGGAAGTGAACCTCAGGGGAGAAGCTCTGTTTGAGGTAAGTAAAAATCCCGACAAACCATTTTATGTAATTACCGATAAACTTGTTACCAAAGTTTTGGGTACAAGTTTCTATGTACGCACCGTAGAGGCCAAGCAAAAAACCGAAGTAGAAGTGATTTCGGGCAAGGTTTCGGTGTACGAAAAAGAAAGAGCAGACAACCAGAACAGGGGTGTAGTACTTACACCCAACCACAAGGTTACATTTTTTGCTGTTGAAAAGCATTTTATAACCGGTCTGGTTGCCAAGCCTTTACCTCAGATAAAGCCCATCAACAACAAGCCTGAAAAATTTGAATTTGACGACACACCCATCAGCCAGGTACTTGACAAGCTGAAAAAAGTGTACGGAATTGAAATTGTATTAGAAAACGAAAAACTGAATGATTGCCCGATTACAGCAGATATAACGGCCCAGCCGCTATATACAAAGCTGGATATCATTTGTGCAACCATTAATGGCAAATATGAAGTGAAAGGAACCACGATTCTGATCAGCGGGAAAGGTTGTGAGTAAGTTGCCGTCGTATTTTAAAACGTATCTATTCAAACTTAATATAAACTATACCATCTATCGACACAGGAGTATGCCAATTGTTGCCCAGCAACCGGAGGTGTACTCCTGAACTAACCGGGCTATCTATTCAACCTAATATATTACAATCTATTTAACGCAAACTATACGTACCTAATTATGATTAAATTTTAACCTCCCGACCACAAAAAAAGCTGACAATGGTACCAGCATTGTCAGCCCTAATGCCCTGGATAGTTTTCGCTGTGCGTGAAAACCAGGGTTCCTTTTGCCAAATTCTTACCTCTAACAAAATTGTTCAAATGTATGAAAAAAAGATTACAAACAAGTAAACTCTTGCTACTTGCTATGAAAATATCTGCTGTTCAGCTTGTATTGGCAATGGTTTTCGTTTCGGTTACATACGCTTATGACTCCAAAGCACAGGAGTTCCTCAATAAGTCGGTGTCTCTGAATGCCGAAAACCAAAGCTTGCGTATGGTGCTGGAGTCGATTGAAGAGCAGACCGATGTGAAATTTGTCTACAGCTCAAAATTAATCCATGCCAACCGCAAGGTAAATTTTGCGGTATCTGGTCGGAAACTATCAGACGTACTGGAAACATTATTAAAACCTATGCAGGTTAATTACCGCATTATAGGCGGGCAGATTATTCTGAACTGGGAAGAAAAACAAACCATTCTTGAAAATATTGAGGCTGCTAAAATGGAAGAAAGCACCAACGAAGCAGCCGTGGCCGACCAGCCCTTAAAAGGAAAAGTAACCGATAAAGATGGAGGTGGCGGCCTGCCGGGCGTAAACGTAACCGTTAAGGGCACCACACGTGGCGTAACTACCGATGCCGAGGGTAATTTCAGCATTAATGTACCTAACGAGCGCTCGGTGCTGGTGTTTAGTTTTCTGGGCTACGAAAAACAGGAAGTAACCGTTGGCAACCGCACGGCTATTAATATCGTGCTGGGGTCTGACATGAAATCGCTCGACGAAGTAGTGGTGGTAGGCTACGGTACCCAGAAAAAAGCAAACCTGACAGGCGCCGTATCAAGCATTGACGCCGCCGCTATTGAAAACCGCCCGGCCAGTAACCTGGCCACAGCCATGCAGGGTATGAGCCCCGGGCTTATCATTACCCGCACCAGTGGCCAGCCCGGTAGCGAAGACATCGGCATTCAGGTACGTGGTGCCACCACGGCCAATGGTAGCGTAAGCCCTCTGGTAGTACTAGACGGTGTAGCCGTGCCTAGCAATACCCTGCAAACCATGAACCCCAACGACGTTGAGAGCATCAGCGTGCTGAAAGACGCCGCTGCGGCCGCTATCTATGGCGCACAGGCTGCGGGTGGTGTAATATTGGTAACTACCAAAAAGGGTAAATCGGGTAAAATTTCGTTCGATTACCTGGCTCAGCAAGGAACCGACTGGGCCATTAACGTACCCGGCAGAATGTCTTTGCTTGAAGAAGCTGAATATGCCAATCTGGCCCGTGCCAACTCGGGCAGTGGCCCTGAATACAACGCCGATGACCTTCAGCGTATAAAAGATGGTATTCAGTACGTGGTAAACCCGGTTGATACCAGCACCTATCTGTACTATAATCAGAAACCCCTTACCGACCAGATTCTTAGAAAATACTCGTCTATGCGTACGCACAACCTGTCTATGAGAGGCGGCACAGACAAACTGAACTTCCTGATTTCAGGTGGTTATTATGGCAAAGACGGTGTTTTTAAAGTAGGGCCAGACAGCTACGACCGCTACAACCTGCGCATGAATCTGGGCGCACAGCTAACCCGTATTTTATCTTTAGATTCTCGTCTTTCTTATACAAACGACAAAACCGAGAGCTCGTCTGCCGGTATAAACGGCCAGGGGCTGCTGTACCAGATTTACCGGCTGCGTACCCGCACGCCGTTTTTTACGCCAGAGGGCCGTTATAATGGAGCCGGTTCTGCCGCCACTGCTTATGCATCTATGGAAGCAGGCGGCTATAACGAATACCGCCGTAACTATTTTGATGGCGTGTTTACCCTTAAAGCATCAGAAATCATTAAGGGACTGAACCTGAGAGCAGTGGTAGGTACCCAGTACCGCCGTGGCGACAGAGAAGTATTTAACCGCACTGTGCCATTATGGGGTAAATCAAGAATATTAAGTTATCTCAATCAGGTTAACTCATTCAATGTAACAAATGAGCTAACCACCAACAACAATATACAGTTGTTGGCAAACTACGATAAAAAATTTGGCGGTAAGCACAACCTGGGCTTGTTTGCAGGGTATCAGTGGGAATCATTCCGGTTCTCTTCTAATTATTCGGCAGCTTCTAACCTGGTGAGCAATGATTTACCGACTTTGAACCTGGGCGACGACAAAACCAAAGTAAACAGCCAGAATATTTATGCGTATGCGTACCAGTCGGTATTTGGCCGTGTCAATTATAACTATGCCGACAAATACCTGATTGAAGGTACACTTCGTTCTGACGAAAGCTCAAGGCTGGCGCCGGGCTTCCGTGTAAAGGTATTCCCTTCGGCCTCGGCTGGCTGGAACATCCACCGCGAAGAATGGTTCGCCAATCAGCTCAAATTCGTTTCCGAACTCAAACTCCGTGCTTCATGGGGCCGCCTGGGTGGCGCTTTGGGTAATACACTCGGCTACTACGACTACCTCAATCAGCTTAGCCGCAGCGCTTCGCTTGTACTGGGCGACTCGCGCACCTCTTACATATATCAGAGTTCTATTCCATCGGCACAGTTGTCATGGGAAACCATCGAGACCTCTAACATTGGTGCCGACCTGGGTTTCTTTCAGAATAAACTACAAATCAGCGGCGACTATTACGTAAAATACAACCGCAATATGCTTACGCCTCAGCAATTACCGGCCGTAATAGGTATCGGTACGCCCCGTAAAAACAACGGTGAGCTGAAATCGTGGGGTTGGGAGCTGGAAGCCCGCTACCGTGGCACCATCGGTTCAAACTTTTCTTATAACGTAGCAGCCAATTTATCCGACAATCAGAATAAACTATTGAACTTCTCGGGTCGCAGGGTCATCAGTGCAGGTACCAACAGCATCATAGAGGGTTATCCGCTTAACACCATCTGGGGTTACCAGACAGCCGGTTATTTTTCAAATACTGATGAGGTGAAAACCTGGGCTTTTCAGGATAACCGCACAGGCCCCGGAGACGTAAAATACATAGACCAGAACGGCGATGGCAGGCTGACCATCGGTAACGGTAATATTGACAACCATGGCGACCTTGTGCTGCTGGGTACTACACAGCCACGTTACCTTTTTGGGGTTACGTTGGGCTTTCAATGGAAAAACATTGATTTCAGCGCCTTTGTGCAGGGTGTAGGTAAACGCAGCTACCGCCCGAATGCCGAAAACATAGCCCCATTGCTGGTAACCTGGAAACAGGCCCTTGCCGTGCACCGCGACTACTGGACACCTGAAAACCAGGATGCGCTTTACCCAAGACCGTATGTGGGTGCCACGCACAACTTTTTGCCGTCTGACAAATGGGTGCTCAATGCCAGCTATGCACGTCTGAAAAACATTCAGGTGGGTTATACCTTGCCTGTAAAATGGACCTCAAAGATTAATATTTCAAGAGCAAGGTTGTTCTTCTCAGGTCAGGACCTCCTCACGGTTTCGGCATTGGGTAAATTTAAGGGATTGTTTGACCCTGAAAACCGCGATAACGTAGATAACGATTATCCGTTCTTTGCCACCGCATCAGTAGGTCTGAACCTTTCGTTTTAATCAGCAATAAGGAAGATGTATAGTGAATTGTAAATTATTGAACATTGACGTAACATGAATTAGCTTGAAAGAAAGCATTATTCATTCATTCACTCATTTGCCATTCACTCATTCACCATTTATTTAAAAACTCATGAAAGCATTCATCAAACATATATCATTTGTTGTGGCGGTTTCGCTAGGTTTAACCGCCTGCGACGTTAACCGCCTTCCGGAAACCAGCATCAGCGATGAAACCTTCTGGCGGTCAGAGTCTGACCTGAAAGCCGCAGCCAATTACCTGTACACATTTCTGCCTGCTTTCAATGCAGAAGACGTTTGGTCTGACGACGCCGTGGGCCTTGCTTCCAACAGCATCAGCGACGGTTCTCGTCTCGCTCCGGCAACAGACGGCAACTACAGCACACCCTACCAGCTTATCAGGGCCGCTAACAATATACTTGAAAAAGCCCCTAAAGCTACCGCAGCCGGCCAGACAGCCATAGACCGTTACTCGGCCGAGGCACGTTTTTTCAGAGCATGGGCTTATTTCTCTCTGGTTCAGAAGTATGGCGATGTACCGCTGATTCTGAAAACCCTAACCGACGCTTCGCCTGAACTTACCGCAGCGGCCAGCCCGAGAGCAGATATTTACAAACAGATTTATGACGACCTTGACTTTGCCGCGGCTAAACTACCCACACCAACTACCCTTGGTACCGCCGACTACGGGCGTATATCAAATACGGCGGCTTATGCGTTTAAAGCCAGAGTGGCATTATTTGAGGGCACCCGCTCGAAATTCCATAATTATGGCGATGCCAACCAGCATCTTACATTGGCAGTGGCAGCAGCCAAAGCCGTAATGGATAGCAAGCAGCATGATTTGTTTGCTAACTATTTTAACCTTTTTCAGTATGAAGGAGAAGGCCGCCAGAACCGTGAAAACATCATTGTTCGCCAGTATGGGGTTGCCGTTACAGACCGCGTTAGCACGCACGCCTATTACAGAGGTACCCTGGAAAACGGAAACCTGAGCCCAACCAAAAGCCTGGTTGATGCCTACCTGATGAAAGACGGCCTGCCCATCGATAAGTCTCCGCTTTATACCAAGCCGGCGGTATCTACCGATGTGTTTACCAATCGCGACGAACGCCTGAGCGCTACGGTTATGAAAAAGGGCGATGCCTACATGGGTACCAAGCCTGTGTTTGATATTGCACCGCTGGTATTTAACAAAACGGGTTTCACCTTCCGTAAGTATTCAAATATTGACGACTGGGTAACGCAGGCATCGCTAATAGACCGTGTGGTTTTACGCTATGCAGAGGTTTTGGTTACTTATGCCGAAGCCAGATATGAACTGGAAGGCCAGATAAGCGATGCAGACCTTGACCTGTCGGTAAACCGCTTGCGCGACCGCGGTAAGGTAGCCCGCCTCAGCAATGCTTTTGTAGCGGCCAATGGCCTGAATATGCGAGACGAAATACGCCGCGAACGCCGCGTTGAGCTGGCACAGGAAAGCCTGCGTTACTGGGATATTATCCGTTGGAAAACCGCCGAAACCGAATTGCCTAAGCCTATTTTGGGTAATTATTTCTTCAAGATTGAGTTCGGCACTACCACTACGGTAAACGTAACGGCAGACAACTTTATATTGGTGCAGGCGGCGAGCTTCCGTAAGTTTGACCCCACCAAAGATTACCTGTGGCCATTGCCTATCAACGAAATATCGCTTAATTCAAATCTGAAACAAAACCCTAAGTGGTAATGCAAACCCATGAATAATCCCGATTAATTTCGGGATTATTAATTATCCCTGTAGAGCCGCAATGCTTGCGGCTAATCGTAGAATAGGGTTCTTCGAAAATTGATTTTGCCAGACCTGATAGGTAAAATGGTTTTAATACAAGGATTGGCCTCTGAAGACGCATGCAATGCGTCTCTACAAATGCGATAAATTTATCCAAACGGGTATAATACCAATGCCATCCTGCTAACCCGTTTTGATTGTTAATACCAAAAATAAAACATATATTCTGACATTTATAAACCATACGCACTACAATTCAATAGGGTTCTATAAGAGACAATTCACACCTAAAAAAATTCACCATTCAACCTCAACGGAAATACCTATGATAAAAAAATCTTTCATTTTTCTTATTTCACTGTTTTGCATTTTCGGGGTATCAGGCCAGCAGTTAACCTATCTGAAACCAAACGTTACCATGCCTGCGCATCCGCGTATTTTATGGGCAAAAGGTGAAGAGAAAAAAATTCTTGACAACATAGCTGCCGATAAAAACTGGGCCAGAATACACCAGGTGATTATCGACGAAAGCAACCGCCTGCTTGCCGAACCCACCCTTGAACGCATACAGATAGGCCGAAGGCTGCTGGCCACATCGCGTGAATGTATTCGCCGGGTATTTTACCTGTCTTATGCCTACCGAACCACCAACGATAAAAAATACCTGGCAAGAGCCGAACAGGAATTGCTGAAAGTATCGCAGTTCAGCGACTGGAACCCCAGCCACTTTTTAGACGTGGCCGAAATGACCATGGGCGTAGCCATTGGCTACGACTGGCTGTATTATGATTTACAGGCTTCATCAAAAGATATCATCAAAGATGCCATTCTTAAAAAAGGTATCGAACCGTCTTTAGACAGTCGGTATAACAGTTGGCTGAAAGCCTCCCATAACTGGAACCAGGTATGCAACGCAGGCATTACCTACGGCGCACTGGCCATTTTTGAAGACAATACAGCGTTAGCCACGCAAATAATAGACCGTGGCATTGGCTCCATCAGGCTGCCCATGCAAGACTACAAACCCGAAGGAGCCTACCCCGAAGGTTACAGCTACTGGGGCTATGGCACCAGTTTCAATGTTATGTTTCTGAGCGCTGTTCAACAGGTGTTCAAGTCTGATTATGACTTATCTGCTGCCCCTGGATTTTTGAAAACGGCAGGTTATTTTCAGCAGATGGTGGGTTCGTCGGGCAAAAACTTCAATTATTCTGACGCCGGTAATGGTGCCGGCCTTAGCCCTGCTATGTTCTGGTTCGCCGACCGCAACAAAGACAACAGCCTTTTGTTTAACGAAAAAAACTATCTGCAGGGCGATACCCGGAGTTTAGGCCGCGACAGGCTTTTACCGGCAGCCATAATATGGGGCAAAAACATGAGCCTTGACAATGCCACTGCGCCCAAACAACTGATATGGGTAGGGCAGGGCAAAAACCCTGTCGCCCTGATGCGCACGTCATGGACCAACCCCAATGCCATTTATGTAGGTTTTAAAGCCGGTTCGCCTTCGGTTAATCATGGACACATGGATGTTGGCTCATTTGTTATGGATGCCAACGGCGAACGATGGTCGATGGACTTCGGTATGCAGGAGTATGAGTCCCTTGAATCAAAAGGTGTAAAGATATGGGGAAGAGAGCAAGACGCTGAGCGTTGGCAGGTGTACAGATACAACAACCTGGCGCATAGTACTTTAAGTTTTGATGGTGAGTTTCAGCGGGTTGAAGGTTACGCCGCTATTGACCACTGGACAGATAAGCCGGGGTTTTTAAGCGCCAACAGCGACATCTCAGTCGTTTACAAAAACAAGGTTCAGCAGGCTTTAAGAGGTGTAGCCATTATTAAAGGGCAATACGTAGCCGTAAGAGACGAAATTACATCTGCAACGCAGGCAACTACGGTTCGCTGGGCAATGCTTACTCCTGCCGAAGTAACTCTTGAAAAAGACGGCACCGCTACCCTGATACAAAAAGGCAAAAAAATGCAACTGAAAGTTCTTGAACCCGCCGGTGCCAGTATTAAAACATGGTCTACCGTGCCGCCTCATGATTACGACGCGCCTAACCCTGGCACTACGCTGGTAGGTTTTGAAGTGGCCCTGCCAGCCAATGCCACCGCGGCCCTTACCGTTTTACTGATACCCGAAGGCGCCAAAGCAGATAAATCTGTACGCCCGCTGAAAGACTGGAACAAACAATAGCTATTCAACCTTAACCTCTATGAAAAACATACTCACCATTGCGCTGTTAATATGCCTGTTTACAGCAAATGCACAGGTTACCCAGCGTAATATTCTGGCTAATAAGTACACGGCCAATGCTTATAAACAGGCGCTTGTACCTAAAAACCAATGGAGACCCTACCCCAGAACACCGGATGAATGGAAGGCCGCTTTGCCTGATTCATTGATACAAGGGCTGATAAAAGCAGGCGAAGCCGCCGAAAAAAAAGAAATGCCGCAACTGTCAGCCAGTTTGCTGATGGAATACGTCCGCTCCGGCGACAGGGAAAAGCATTCTAAAATCTCTTATGCACGCCGGGTTAACCTGATAGACCTGGTACTGGCAGAGTCGGTAGAAAATAAAGGGCGATTCACCGAAGCCATCATGAATTACGTATGGGCCATTTGTGAAGAAACCTACTGGGGTGTGCCTGCGCATTTGGGTGTTCAGAAGGCCAAAAGCGGCCTGCCAGACGCCGAAGACCCGACAGTTGATTTATTCGGAGCCGAAACCGCCGCTGTACTGGCGCTTACCGATTATTTTGTGGGCGACAAGCTGGACAAAATCTCTCCTTTGTTGCGTAAAAGAATCTATTCTGAAACCAGCAAAAAGATTTTTGAGCCGATAAGAGAAGTTAGCCGCTACGGATACCTGAGCAGAACCAACCCCGTTAATAACTGGAACCCCTGGATAGTCTCTAACCTTCTGGTGGCTGATTTACTGCTTGAAACTGACGAAGCCAAACGCGCCACAAACGCCCATACTTACTCGGTACTGATGGATGCCTACCTGAACAGCCTGGGCGAGGACGGCGGCTGCGACGAAGGCCCCAGCTACTGGTTTGCGGCTGGCGCCTGTGTTTTTGATGCCCTTGAAACCCTTCAAAGCGACTCTAACGGTAAAATTGATATTTATAACGAGCCGCTTATAAAAAACATGGCGTCTTATGTTTACAAAACACACATCGCAGACGATTACTTTGTGAACTTTGCCGATGCTGACCCTAAACTTCGCCCGGACGGGTTGATGCTCTACCGTTTTGGCAAGGCAATTAACGACAACACCCTTGTGCAGTTTGGTTTGTGGGCAAATCAGCGTTTCCCATCCACTGTGTCATCCAACAATAGTTTCCATCGGATGCGCCGCATTGCCAATTTATTAACAGTTGCCAAAATACCGGCAACGCCTGTTACCTATCAGCCGGGCGGCGATGCCTGGTTTGCAGATATTCAGGTGCTAACCACGCGGTCGGCCAATGGTCTTTATCTGGCTACACACGCCGGGCACAATGCCGAAAGCCATAATCATAACGATGTAGGCGACTTCCTGATTTATTCAGACGGTGAACCCGTTATCATTGATGCCGGACGGGGTAATTACACGGCTCGCACTTTTTCATCAAAACGCTACGAATTATGGTTCACGCAGTCGCAATACCATAACCTGCCCATTGTTAACGGCAAAGGCCAGTTGGCCGGAAAAGCATTTGAAGGCATCAACGTAAAAAGTTCCGTTACCGATAAGGAGGCGTCGCTCAGCATGGATATCGCCCCCGCTTATGATAAAACAGCAGGTATAAAAAACTGGAACCGTATCGTAAAACTAAACAAGGCCAAAAATGTGGTAGAGATTACCGATGATTATGTGCTGACAGAAAAACCTGTCTCAATAGAACAGGTATTTATGACCATCTGTGATATTGATACCGGAACACCGGGTAAAATTGTGCTTACTACTCCTAAAGGTAAGCAGCTATCGGTTAACTATGCAGCTAAAAACTGGGCCGTATCGACCGACCTTCCCTCAACCGAAGGCATGGAATATAACAGCTTCAAAACCAAATGGGATAGCCGCCCCGTTCGGCGGATTATCCTGACCAGTAAGACATTATCTGATAAAGGGAAAAATGTGTTTACGGTGGTGAAATGAGGGTTTTCGTCTTATGCGTTGAATAACCGGATTAAATGATTTCTCTGTATGATGAGAAAGAAATTGAACAAATTTGAAAGGTTTTCTTCTGCCAGATTCACCGGCTTCAGTAGGTGAAACAGAAAATAGTGAAATCATTTAATCCGTTAAATCACAGTTTATGACTTAAACCTGAACGCCACCATCAGCAACAATATACTTACCAGCCCCAGTGCAAAAGATAAGCTCGTTATTTCGGCCACAAAACCCAGCATGGCAGGGCCAGCCAACTGGCCGATATAACCTAAGGTAGTAACACCGGCAATGGCTGCGCTGGCAGGTACACCGGGCATACTGCCGGCGGTGCTAAAAAACACCGGCACAATATTGGCGCAACCTATGCCTACCAGCACAAAACCAAAAACCGTTACCGCCCCGATAGGCACACTTACAGCCAGCAAAATACCGGCGGCTGCTATTATGCCACCACCCATCACTACTTTTTGCTGGCTGAACCTGTTAATAATAGTATTACCCGACAACCGCATAACGGCCATAGCCACCGAAAAAGCTGCAAAACCCAGCCCGGACATCGACTCATCAAAATTCCGGTGAAACTTCAGAAACACCGCGCTCCAGTCAAGAATAGCTCCTTCGGCCAGAAAAGCCACAAAGCACATCAGCCCCAGTACCAGCACCGGCCCTTTGGGTATTATCAGTGTGGCTACGTCCATCTTGTTTTCGGCAGCCCTAGGCAGCAAAGAGCCATACTGGCTAACACAAATAAGCACCAGCAAACCCGATATGGTAAAAATGGCAAGGGTAGGAGACAGCCCCAGTTCAAGCAAAAAGCCCAGACCCATCGAGCCAATCAGCCCGCCTACACTAAACAAGCCATGAAAAGACGATAAAATGTACTTACCTACTTTGTCTTGTATCACAACCGACTGCGCGTTCATAGAAACATCTATCGCACCTATGCCTATGCCAAACAGGTACAATGCACCGGCCAGCGCCAGGCTGCTGTTGGCAAATAACAGAAGCGGCAGCACGGCCGCGGTAAGCAAGCCAGATACCAGCATTATTAACCTGCTTCCAAATTTATTGATCAAACCACCAGTAAAGGGCATAATGGTCATTGCTCCGGCGCCAAGGCAAAGCAAAATAAGGCCCAGGCCGGCATCGTTCAGTTGCAACCTTATTTTTGCCAGCGGCACCATTGGCACCCAGCTGGCCAGGCCAATGCCACAAACAAGAAAATACAATGAGGTAGCCAGGCGAGCCGGGCCAATCCGGTAGTTGCCGGGCTTTGATTCAGAAAAAGAGGTGGGCATAAACTATTAAAAAAGATAAAACCAAACGTAACATTAAAGAAATAAACAATTGTTCAAATGGCAGCATTTTTTAAAAAAAATTATTAATTACTTTTTAATTCTTTAATAATATTTACAATTTTACAATGATAATCCTTTCAACCCTCTGAAACCGGCCAGCACTGTTTCAGTATTTATTCGGTTTTTATTTACAAAAAAGAAAAGGTTAACCATCTAAAGAAATAATTCACACCAATCTGAAAGATAATTTAACCTAACCACGAAGAATAGTATTATACCAAGAATTTTTAAAAGTTTTTAAAAATTACTAAGTACCCCGCTAGCGTTCATTTTTGCAAAAGCTAACTGTTTGATTTGTAGAATTATCTGATTGTTTGAGCCCAACTTTTTAGTTCTCGTTTTTTTGAGAGAATTAAAATACAGGGAATCCGCTAAACCGTTTTAAGTTGTATTTTTCAAAGAATATGTAAAATGATTTAGGGATTTTAGTGCGTAAGTTGACTATATATTTCAGGAACAAATACGTTTGAATTCAGACCTATCCTAAAAAATGCAGTACCAGAAACTTAGTGATGAAGAGTTGGTTTCTTTCTTGAAAAGCGATAACCAGACCGCTTTTGAAGAAATTTATAACCGTTATTGGTTGAAGTTGTATGGCGTTGCCTTTAACGAAACCGGAACCAGAGAAGAAGCAGAAGAGCTGGTGCATGATTTGTTTGAGAGCCTCTGGAACCGCCGGCAGGTAAGTGTTATCCGCCACCTAAGCTCTTATCTGGTTGTGTCTATCAAGCATTTGTCAACTAATTATATTAAGTCGCAGATTACACAGAGAAAATATCAGGAGTACCTGATATTTAATCAGATACAACAATCTTACTCAACCGACGAAATCGTCAACTTTACTGACCTGGCCAAGGCAGTAGAAGAAGCCATGAAGTCGTTGCCCGAACGAAGCTCAGAGATTTTCAAGATGAGCCGTTTCGAAAACAGGTCGGTAAAAGACATAGCCAATCAGATGAACCTGTCTGAAAAAGCCGTTGAATACCACCTTACCAAAACCCTCAAGGTTTTAAAAGAACAGTTGAAGGCTTATCATACAGATAATTAATTAGCAATTAAAAATGCCGTTAGCTACGGTGCAGGGTTTATGAACCAGCATGAATTCGACAAACTACTAGAAAGATACCTGGCCGGCGAGTGTAATTCTGAAGAAGAAAGGCTGATTTGGGAATGGCAGGAAAATATGTTGAAAAACACCAGGGTAACACTTAACCCTGAAGAAAAAGAGGCTATCAGAAAGCGCCTCTGGAACCGCATCTACAACAACACCATTGGTGTGGTTGAAGAAGAATACCATTCGACAAAAGGGCGGATGCTCAAATTGTTAAAATGGGGGGTTGCCGCCATGTTGGTAATTGGTCTGGTAAACGGCGTGCTGTATTTCAACAAAAAAGAGTTGAAGCCGGTAGCCCGGGCTGCCAAAACCGAAGAATCAACAGACATTGAAATCAGGAATACCTCAGCCACCGACAGCGACATAAAACTGGAAGACGGTACCGTTGTAAAACTGAAAAGCAACAGCAGTATTAGTTACCCCAAGCATTTTGGAACCCGTTTCCGCCATGTGTATCTGAAAGGCGAGGCCTTTTTTAACGTAAAAAGAAACCCGAATGCGCCATTTATGGTACATACCGGAGACCTGGTAACCGAGGTACTAGGTACGAGCTTCAACATTAAGTCATACGACAACGTGAGCGACATAGAGGTTTCGGTTACTTCCGGCCGCGTTTCGGTTTATGAAGTCTCAGAAAACGCCGACAGAAAAAAGAACGGAGTGATATTAACGCCAAATCAGAAGGTAACTTTCGACAAGGCATCCAGAAAAATTATGACAGGCATAGTTGAGAAACCAATTATGCTGGTGCCGGAGATAACCCAACATGATTTTACTTTTGAAGATACTGTGTTACCGCAGGTGTTACAAAAACTGAAAAACGTGTATGGTATTGAAATTATTCTGGAAAATCAGGAGTTGGAACATTGCGTTATTACGGCCGATTTAAACGACCTGCCGCTAGCCACACAACTTGAATTAATATGCAAAACCATTAATGCCCGGTTTGAGCAGCGCGGAACCAGCTACTTTGTGAGCGGCGAAGGTTGCAGATAAAATTTTGAATTCTATTTTAACCTACAAATTATAATAATCACTAAAAACAAAACTTCAGTAATCACAATGAAAACATGAACAAAAAAAGCCGACAATGCTGTCACATTATCGGCTCCGGAGCGCTTCCTGCCGAACGGCAATTCGGTTGAAAGGAAGCAGAGTTTTTACCTATCTTAAGTATAAAAACAACCTAAATGTATGAAAAAAGACGTACGTAGCAAACATTTTTTGCTTAAAGCAATGAAAATTACGTTTATTCAACTCTTGATGGTCTCTCTTTTTAGCGGACTCTCCTACGCCTACGATGTAAACGGCCAGGAAGTCCTCAACACTAACGTATCTTTAAGGATAGAGTCACTGGAAGTCAAGAAAATTCTTAGCCAGATAGAAAAACAGGCTGATGTGAAGTTTGTGTATAGTTCAAATACTATACGGCTGAATCAGAAAGTATCTATCATGATGAGCAACAAGCTTTCTGAAGTGCTTGACGATTTGTTTACGCCATTGCAAATTTCTTATGAGGTTATCGGTGACCGGATTTTACTTAGAAAGAAATCTCAACTACAAAAAATGTCTCATATCGATGAGCTTCGGATGAAGGATGGTGAGGTGATAGAACAAACAGTAAAAGGAAAGGTAACCGAAGCCGATAAGAATGAAGGTTTGCCGGGCGTAAGCGTTACAATTAAAGGTACTACCAAAGGTACCACCACCGACGGCGACGGTAACTACACCCTTGTAGTGCCAGACAACCAGGCGGTATTGGTTTTTAGCATTGTAGGCTTTGAACCACAGGAAGTAATTGTAGGTAACCGCTCTGTAATTGATATCGCCATGAAATCAGACGTAAAAACGTTGGGCGAAGTGGTAGTTGTAGGTTACGGTGTGCAGAAAAAAGAAACCGTAACAGGTTCGGTTGTTAGTGTAAAAGGCGCAGAGCTGGTAAAATCACCTGCTGTTAACCTTTCTAACTCATTGGCTGGTCGTCTTCCCGGTGTTGTTGCCGTCAACAGAAGTGGAGAGCCAGGTTATGATAACTCAGCCATTCGTATTCGTGGTGCCAATACCCTTAACAATAGCGAAGCCCTGATTGTAATTGATGGTATCCCTAACCGTGCCGGTGGTTTGTCTCGTCTGAATCCGGCCGATATCGAAACCATCTCGGTTCTTAAAGATGCCTCTGCCGCTATTTATGGTTCTCGTGCGGCTAACGGTGTTATCCTGATTACCACCAAAAGAGGTAAAACAGGTAAACCAGAGCTTTCTTACTCTTTCAACCAGGGTTTTGCAAGACCAACCGTAGTGCCTAAACTGGCTAACGCTGCTCAGTATGTTGGTATGTTGAACGATCTTGACATCTACGGCTTGCCAACCAGCGAGTGGGCTGCTGCCAACCAGGCATATAAAACCAATGGTGTTTATACAAGACCAAACGGCGACATCAGAAAAGCGCCTTTCTCGCCTAGCGATATTCAGAAATACGCCGACGGCTCAGACCCTTGGTTATATCCAAACACCGACTGGTACAAAGCTACTTTGAAAGACTGGTCTCCTCAGTCTCGTCATAGCCTTCAGGTAACAGGTGGTACAGAAAACTTCCGTTATTTGTCAACTTTAGGTTATCAGAAACAGGATGCCTTCTACAAAAACTCTGCAACAGGTTATGAACAATATGACATCAGAGTAAACCTTGATGCCAAAATCAACAAGTACATGAACCTGCAAATTGGTTTATTGGCACGTGAAGAGGCTCGTAAGTTCCCTACCAAATCTGCCAGTGCTATTTTCCGTATGCAGATGCGTGGTAAACCACATCAACCTGCTTTCTGGCCAAACGGCTTACCAGGTCCTGACATCGAAAACGGTGAAAACCCGGTGGTTATTACAACTAACCAGACAGGTTATGACCGCGACAAACAAGACTATTTCCAGACAAACGGACAGTTGGATATCAAAATCCCTGGTATTGAAGGTTTGAAATTTACCGGTACAGCGTCTATTGACAAACGTATCCGTAGCACTAAACGTTGGGAGACACCATGGACACTTTATGAAAAAGGTTCTGGTACAAACCCGGACGGAACGCCAGTATTGGTACCAAGCAAACGCGGCCCTGCCGAGCCACGCCTTACTTTGGGTAACGAAAACCAGTTGAACATTCTATTAGGTGCCATTGGTACTTACGAACGTAAATTTGGTGTGCATGGCCTTACCGTATTGGCTGGTACTAACCGTGAGACTATTCAGGGTGATAACTTCAATGCTTTCCGTCGTTACTTCATCTCAACTTCTATCGACCAGATTTTTGCCGGTGGTGACCTTGAGAAAAACAACGGTGGCGGTGCTTATAACAGTGCTCGTCTGAACTACTTCGGTCGTGTTGCCTATAACTATAAAGAAAAATACCTTGCTGAGTTCTTGTGGCGTTATGATGGTTCAGATATCTTCCCGAAAGCAACCCGTTACGGTTTCTTCCCGGGTGTAATGATGGGTTGGGTGCTTTCTGAAGAGAGCTTCATCAAAAATGCACTACCTGTGGTTAATTACCTGAAACTACGCGGATCGTGGGGGCAAATGGGTAACGATAACGTTTACCTGCCTAATACAACTACACCTGCTACTTATCAGTACCTGTCTACTTATGGTTTCCGTAGTTATATCATCAATAACACTGAAACAAAAACCTTGTACGAAACTCGTATCCCTAACAACAACATTACATGGGAGGTTGCCAATAACTCAAACTTAGGTTTGGAAGGTCAGTTGTTCAACGGTAAATTATCGTTCGAATTTGATGTGTTCTCTAACAAACGTACCAGCATTCTTTGGTTCAGAAATGCATCGGTTCCGCAATCAACCGGTTTAACATTGCCTGCTGAAAACATCGGTAAGGTATCAAACAAAGGTTGGGAATTTAACGTAGGTTACCGCGGACAAGTGGGCGATGTGAAATTCAGCGCCAGCGTTAACGGTGGATACGCTAAAAACAAAGTTGTGTTCTGGGACGAAGCTCCGGGTGCACCAGACTGGCAACGTACTACAGGCCGCCCTATGAATACCTACATGGCTTATCTCTATGACGGTGTGTTCAAAGATCAGGCTGAAATCAACGAAAACAAGATTGATTACAAGGCTATCGTAAACCAGTTACGTCCTGGTGATATGAAATACAAAGATTACAACGGCGACGGTAAAATTACACCTGATGACCAGGTACGTACAGATAACACCAACCTTCCGTTGTTCCAGGGTGGTGCTAACCTGTCAGCACAATTCAAAAACTTCGACCTTACCGTGTTGTTCCAGGGTGCCGCTGGCGCTAAACAATACGTAAGTGCAGGTGAGTCTGGTAACATTGGTAACTTCTTGTTAGATATCTACGAAAACCGTTGGACAATCGACAACCCTAGCAGCGTACACCCACGTATTGCTAACCGTAGCGACCAGTATTATTCAAATGGTAATACTTATTGGTTGAGAAGCACAGACTATATCCGTCTGAAAAACTTCGAGATTGGTTATACCATTCCTGAAGCAATTGGTTCAAAAGTTGGCTTTAGTAATTTTAGAGTTTATGTAAACGGACTAAACATGTTGACTTGGGACAAACTGAAAGTATATGACCCAGAGACTGATAACTCAACAGGACAGTACTATCCTCAGTCGAAAATTATTAACGTAGGTCTAACAGCAACATTCTAAAAAATTAAATCGAACAGCAATGAATAAATTTAAGAAAATATTCGCTTCAACTGTTATAGCTGGTTTAGTTGTAGCAAGTTGTAATGATGATTTTGTGAACACCAGTCCGCTTGACCAGGTGTCTGAAACAGCCGTTTGGACTGATGCCGCTTTGGCAGAGGCTTTCGTAACCGAAATTTACGGTGGTTTGCAAATGGGTGGTTTTAGTGAAGAAATGCAGGCATCATTAACTGATGAAACCTCATTTACTCACCCTGGCCGTGGTATCACAACTATTACAGAAGCCCGTTCAAACCCTGCTGATATCGGTTGGGGACAAGGTACCAGCGCTACCGGTAACAACCGTAGCTTTAGCTGGGGTAACCTGTATGTGCGTATCAGAGCCTGTAACCTGGCTCTTGCCAACCTTGCAAGCCCTAAGTTTGATAACACCAGCAAAATTGCCGATCGCCTGAAAGGTGAAGCGCTTTTTATGCGTGCTTATTTTTACCATCAGTTAGTGCGTGTTTATGGTGGTGTACCTTTGGTTAATCGCCCTTATGCACTAGGTGAAGCAGATTACCTTGCTCCGCGTAACACCATGCAGGAGTGTATTGACTTTATTACAAAAGATTGCGACGATGCAGCTGCTTTGCTTGCGGGTAAATCAATGGCGGCTGGCCGCGCTTCTCAGGCTGCTGCGCTGGCGCTTAAAGCACGTATGCTTACGTATGCTGCCAGCGACCTGTATGATGTAAACACTGCTAAAGCCAAATCATCTGTAATGGGTGCTTTTGGTAAACCTGAAGTACTTACTGTATCTTCTGGTAGCCGTGCTGAACGTTGGACAAAAGCTAAAGCTGCTGCCAAAGCAGTATTAGACCTGTCTGGTTATGGCTATGCGCTTAACCTTTCTGCACCTGTAAGTGCAGCAGAAGGTACACAGAACTATAACAATCTATCGCTTTCAAGAAATGGTGGAGAAAAAGATTTGCTTTTTGGCCGCTACTTTATCAATGCCAAGCAAGAAGATGGTGGTCGTCAGGGTCTGTTCAATGGTCCTAACGGATATCACAACTGGGCTGGTAATGCACCTATCCAACACTTTGTTGATGACTATGAGATGATGGATGGAACGAAGTTCAGCTGGAGCAATGCTGACCAGAAAAGCAACCCTTACGCCAACCGTGACCCACGTTTCTATGCTTCTATTCTTTATGACGGAGCGCCTTGGAAACCACGTACGGCTGACGTTGCCGCTAAAGACCCTGCTAATCAGATTCAAACTGGTCAGTATGAACTAGGTAGCGGTTCAGGTACCAAAACCGCATACTTTGGTTTAGATACCCGTAAGAGTACAGTTGAAGACTGGAACGGTAGCTACACTGGTTACTATATGCGTAAATTTATTGACCCTAGCCCGGCAATTGTTGACCAGAACACATGGCAACAAGTACCTTGGCCTCACTTGCGCTTCACCGAAGCCGTATTAAACTATGTTGAGGCTTGTATTGAATTGGGTGAAGATGCAGAAGCACGCACATGGTTGAACAAAATCCGTTTCCGTTCAGGTATGCCTGCCGTTACTGAGTCGGGCGATGCGCTTCGTCAACGTTACCGCAACGAACGCCGCGTTGAGTTGGCTTTTGAAGAGCACCGTTATTTTGATGCCCGTCGTTGGATGATTGCGCCTTCTACCTTAGGCAGAAAAGCAAACATTATTACCATTTTAGGTACACTTAAACCTGGCAAAACCGTTTCATTGTATAAGTATGACCGTGATAACTACAATTACGAATACATTGTAAATGAGCTTGACCCTGGTAAAGAAAACCGTACATGGTTGGATAAGATGTATTTCCTTCCTATTCACCGCGACGAAATTAACCGTAACAAAAATCTGGTTCAGAATCCGGGGTATTAATTAACCTCTTTATAAATTGGGTAGTTGCGCGTTTTTCAAGAAGCGCACAGCTACCCAAATTTTTGTTTTGAAGCCTAATCACTTACCAATGAAATTCCAGACCCTAGTTTCGCTAACCTTATTATTAATATTACAAGCCTGCAGCAAAAAAGACCAGGCAGGAGGCACACTACCCGATGAAGCCTCAGACGAACCACAATTGTTTACCCTGCTAGAGCCTGAAAAGACCCACATAGATTTCCAGAACGTAATAAACGAGGGGCTTAATACCAACGTTTTAATGTATGAGTACTTCTATAATGGCGGTGGCGTGGCCGTAGGCGATGTGAACAACGACGGGCTGGATGATATTTATTTTACAAGCAATATGCAGCAAAACCGCCTTTATTTAAATAAAGGCAATATGGTTTTTGAAGACATAACCACAGCCGCCGGAGTAGCAGGCCGCGAAGGCCCCTGGAAAACCGGAACCACCATGGCTGATGTAAACGGCGACGGTCTGCTTGATATTTACGTATGTTATTCGGGCAATTTGCTGCCAGAAAAACGCACCAATCAGTTGTTTATCAATCAGGGTAAAAATGCTGCCGGAGTGCCTGTATTTGCCGAAAAAGCACATGAATACGGCCTTGACAGCCCAGCCACCAGTACGCAGGCTGCCTTTTTTGATTACGACAAAGACGGCGACCTGGACATGTTTCTGCTGAACCACAACCCTAAATCATTACCAGTACTTGACGAATCCACCACTGCAGATATTCTAAAAACTGATGACGCTTCCAACGGAATGCGTTTTTTCAGACACGATAAAGGAAAAAACGGCGAACCCGTTTTTAAAGATATTACCAAACAGGCAGGTCTGCTTAGCTCGGCCCTGTCTTACGGCCTGGGTATTGCCATTGCCGATTACAATAATGACGGCTGGCAGGATATGTACGTATCTAATGACTACACCATTCCTGACTTTCTCTACCTCAATAACAAAAAAGGTGGGTTTATCAATCAGATAGAACAGGGCATTGGCCATTTTTCGCACTTTTCAATGGGTAGCGATGCCGCCGATATCAATAACGATGCCCTTACAGATATTTTTACCTTAGATATGCTGCCGGAAGACAACCGCCGGCAAAAATTGCTGATGGCACCCGATAACTACGAGAAATTTGATTTCAACCTCAAAGTAGGCTTCGGGCATCAGTATATGCGCAATATGTTGCAGCTAAACCAGGGGGTGCTTCACAATGGTTCGGCCATTCAAACGCCTCAGTTTTCTGAAATCGGCCAGTTGGCAGGTATCTCAAATACCGACTGGAGCTGGAGCGCACTCTTTGCCGATTATGATAACGACGGCTGGAAAGACCTGTTCATTACCAACGGTTACCTGCGCGACTACACCAATATGGACTTCCTGAAATATATGAGCGATTACGTTCAGAACAATCAGGCAGATATCCAGCGGCAAAACGTGCTGGATATGGTCATGAAAATGCCGTCTTCCAATCTTACCAATTATATCTATAAAAACGGGCAGAACCTTCAGTTTAAAAATGTAGTTAAAAACTGGGGGCTTAGCCAGAATGCCAACAGCAATGGCGCAGCCTATGCCGACCTTGATAATGATGGCGACCTCGACCTGGTTGTAAACAATATTAATGTACCGGCGTTTGTGTACCGAAACGACGCAGAAAAACAAACCAGCAACCATTTCCTGAAAGTAAAACTGAATGGCGACGGGCTTAATAAAAACGGATTGGGCGCCAAGCTGACACTCTATAAAAATGGCAAGATGCAGTTTCTTGAACAAATGCCCACCCGTGGGTATCAATCAAGTGTTTCTCCGGTCTTACATTTTGGTTTAGGCAGCTTTACCAATGCCGACTCGCTGAAAGTGGTTTGGCTCAGCGGCAAACAGCAAATACTTAGCCAGGTTGCCACCGACAAAATGATTGAACTGAACGAGAAAGATGCCAGACCCGGCCTTAGCTCAACGCCTTTAGTGGCACCTTTGTTAAAGGAAACCAACACTGGTATTTCGTTAACACTGGCTACCAATACCATTAACGACTTTAAGAGACAAACTTTACTGGTAAACCCGCTGTCATTTGCCGGGCCCTGCATGGCTAAGGCTGACGTAAACGGCGACGGGCTGGAGGATGTATTCGTAGGTGGTGGCACCGGGCAGGCAGGTGTATTGTACACCCAAAACAAAGGTGGTACTTTCAGTTCCAAAAAGCAATCGACACTGGAGGCCGACAAGCAGAACGAAGATGCCGATGCGGTATTTTTTGATGCCAACGGCGACACCTACCCTGATTTATATGTGGCATCGGGTGGGTATGGCAATCTGATGCCTGACTCACCACTTTTGCAGGATAGACTGTATCTGAACGATGGCAAAGGTAACTTCACAAAGGCCGCCGCTGCGCTTCCGGCTATGCAGGCAAGCAAAGGTTGTGTACGTGTGGCAGATATTAATCAGGACGGCAAACCGGATTTGTTTGTAGGCGGTCGGGTGATTCCGGGTTTATACCCTCAAACTCCACAAAGTTTTATATTAATTAATCAGGGCGGCGGGGCATCACCCAAATTTGTAGACCAGACCGATAAAATTGCCCCTGAGCTGAAGCATATAGGCATGGTAACCGATGCGGCCTGGCATGACCTGAATAATGATAAAAAACCTGAATTAATTATTGTAGGCGACTGGATGCCGATTCAGGTTTTCAGCCCTGAAGGCGGTAAGTTGGTTAATGCCACCACCACCTATTTCGACAAAAATTATGCAGGGCTCTGGAATAAATTATTGCTGGAAGATGTGAACGGCGATGGCGCAACTGATTTGTTGGTGGGCAATTTGGGTACTAACTCGCAGTTAAAAGCTACCGAAAAAGAACCCGCAGAGCTGTTTTATAAAGATTTTGACGATAACGGTTCGCTTGACCCTATACTTTGCTTTTATATCCAGGGTAAAAGTTATCCTTATGTAACCCGCGATGAACTGCTTGACCAGATAAGTATCATGCGTACGCGTTTCCCCGATTATGCCAGCTACGCCGATGCCACTATGGCTGAAATTTTTACAAAAGAGGAGTTAGAAAACGCCGGAAAACTGGAAATAAACACCCTGAAAACAACCTTGTTTATGGGCAGCAAACAAGGCAGGTTTCAGCCAAAAGAACTGCCGGTTGAAGCACAGTTTGCACCAGTTTTTGCGCTGGCAGCAGTTGATGCAGACGCCGACGGTAAAAAAGACCTGGTACTGGCCGGAAACATTAACCGTGGCCGTTTGAGATTCGGTAAATATGATGCGAATCTGGGTTTGGTATTAAAAGGGAACGGAGATGGACAGTTCGTGGCATTGCCTCAAACCACATCAGGCCTGAACCTGAAAGGCGATGTACGTTGCCTGACAGTTGTCAACAATCAGTTGTTGTTTGGTATTAATCAAAAAGGCATCAAAGCGTATCGAATTGGTAAATAATGAATAAAAGGCTGGTAATTAAGAAAACCGTATTTGAATGAAATCATTTACCTATTAAGTAATCGTTATTCCAAAATTGTGAAACATGGTGTATCATTGTGTACTTTGTGGCTAACTAATATGGCAACATAGTACCCTAATGTTACAAAGTTTCACAAATTGGTAGTAAATAGCAGCCTTTCAGCTAACACAATCACTCATTCACTCAATCACTCAATCACTCATTCACTCATTCACTCAATTATGAGAGTAATAGTAATCCTACTGGCCTGTGTCTTTATCATGCTGGGTTGCAAAAACGAAACAGAAAAACTACCCCGGCTTAATAACAAAGAAGTGAGCAATGTTATTACCCGTATGACCGACATCATGATACATGATGTGTCTAACCCACCATTGGCCAGCCGTTTTTTTTCTTATGCCTGCCTGGCCGGATACGAAGTAATGGCACAGAACAACGACTCCCTGCCATCAATGAAGGGCAAGCTGAATAACTACCCCGAGATCAGTAAACCAAAAGTAGATGGCGCTTTTTCGGCTGATGTGGCAGCCATTGTGGCCATGATGGAGGTGTCGGCAAAGATGCAGCCCTCGGGCAAACTAATGGCCGACTACAAGCAAAAATGGCTAGACTCATGCAGCACATTGGGCTTCTCTGCCGAAGTACTTGAAAACTCAGTGGCTTATGCACAAGACATCAGCAAGCAGATTTTGGCCTACGCTAAAGCAGACCAGTATAATAAAATAAGTAATTATCAACGGTACACGCCCGGTGGTAAAGACAGCACCTGGATACCCACACCCCCCGCGTATTTTCCGCCGGTTGAGCCTTATTTTCATACCGTAAGATCATTCACCTTAGACTCCGCCAATCAGTTTAACCCTGCGCCTCCGGTGTCGTTTTCAACCGACAAAAACTCTGAGTTTTTCAAGCTCATGCGCAATTTGTATGACGAAAAACTAACACCCGAACACAGAGAAATGGCCGCCTTCTGGGATTGCAACCCCTTTGCCCTGCAAGACAACGGCCACCTGATGGTTGGCATGAAAAAGATATCGCCCGGTGCGCACTGGATGGGTATTACGGGTATTGTATGCCAGCAAAAAAAGCTGAGTCTCGCAAAAACCTTACAGATACATACGGCCGTAGCCATAGGCCTGATGGACGGATTCATTGGCTGTTGGGGAGAAAAATACCGCAGCAACCGTGTGCGCCCTGAAACGGCTATCCGCAGGCACATAGACCCTAAGTGGAAACCCATGTTGCAGACACCACCATTCCCCGAGTACCTCAGCGGGCATTCAACCATTTCGTCGGCTTCGGCGGTTATACTCACCAGTTATTTTGGCGACAACTTCAGCTATACCGACACCGTTGAGGTTCGTTTCGGGCTTCCGCCGCGCGCTTTTAAATCATTCAATGAAGCTGCCAGCGAGGCTGCCATCTCGCGTTTTTACGGGGGCATACATTTTATGGATGCCATTGAGCGAGGCCAGCAGCAGGGTACGGCCATTGGCAAACAGGTTTTAAAACGCCTGGAAAGGAATTGAATCTTTTCAAGAAAAAGTATTGACCTTTTACCGGAATTTTAGAATATTTACAATGTATTTGGCGTTTAAAACTCGCCTGTACTTTCATATAACCCTAACCGAAAATTCCGGATGTCTAATCTGATAATTGACAGTATAAAAGAACGCACATTTGATGCCATCGTGATTGGCTCTGGTATGAGTGGCGGCTGGGCCGCCAAAGACCTTACCGAGAAAGGTCTGAAAACACTGGTACTTGAGCGCGGGCGTAATATTGAGCACATCAAAGATTATCCCACCACACTTAAAAATCCCTGGGAATTTGAGCATCTGGGTCAGGTGCCCAATCATATAAAGGAAGAATACAAAATACCTAGCAGACATTATATTTTTGGTGAAAGCACCCTGCATTTTCTGGTAAAAGACAAAGAGCAGGAGTATATTCAGGACCAACCCTTCGACTGGATGCGCGCCTACCAGGTAGGCGGGCGCTCATTATTATGGGCAAGGCAAACCCAACGCTGGAGCGACTTTGATTTTGAAGGCCCTGCCCGTGACGGTTACGCCGTAGACTGGCCCATCAGATATGCCGACATTGCACCCTGGTATAGCAAGGTTGAAAAATTTGCCGGTATAACCGGTAATCGTGACGGCGTACCCACACTGCCCGACGGAGAGTTTCTGGCACCGCACGAAATGAGCTGTGTTGAGAAACACTTTAAACAGCAAATGGCAAAGCATTATAAAGACCGATACGTAATCATTGGTCGTGCGGCGCATCTTACCCAGCCCAAAGCCATACATTATCAACAGGGTAGGGCGCAATGCCAGAACCGCGTAATATGTGAGCGCGGCTGCCCTTATGGTGGCTATTTCAGCAGCGTGTCTGCTACTATTCCGTGGGCAATGCGTACGGGTAAACTCACACTTCGCCCGCATTCGGTTGTACACTCAATTATCTACGACAACAAAAAGCAGAAAGCCACCGGGGTAAGAATCATTGATGCCAACACGCGCGAAATGATTGAATACTATGCAAAAATTATTTTTGTAAATGCCTCAACAGTTAATTCAAACCTGATATTGCTCAACTCGGTATCAGACCGGTTCCCGAACGGGCTGGGTAATGACAACGGCCTGTTGGGTAAATACATGGCGTTTCATAGTTTCAGAGGTCGTATAACAGCCGAATATGACGGCCTGATTGATTCAACCACCGACGGCAAGCGCCCCAACAGCAGCTATGTACCACGTTTCAGAAACGTATATAAGCAGGAAACCGACTTCATTCGTGGTTATGCAGCGGGTTTCAGCACTTCAAGAGGGTATTCGCCGGATACCAGCGGGGTAGGTGAAGACTTAAAAAACAGCCTGATGAAGCCTCAATGGGGGCTATGGCAGGTAAACTCGCACATGATGGGCGAAACCATACCTAAAGAAGCCAGCCGCGTTTGGCTGGATAAAGACCTGAAAGACAAGTACGGGATTCCGCAACTGCATGTATCTGTTGAATATGACAGCAATGACGACAAGATGCTGAAAGATTTCTGGGAACAGTATTCTGAAATGTACAGCAAGGCCGGATTCAGTAATATCCAGCTGCATGACACCAAACGTAACCCCGGCAGCGAAAACCACGAAATGGGCGGCGTGCGCATGGGCAAAGACCCGAAAACGTCTATGCTGAACAAGTGGAACCAGATGCATAACTGCAAAAATGTGTTTGTTACTGATGGCGCCTGTATGCCGTCAACATCTACTCAGAACCCGTCGCTTACCTACATGGCGCTTACTGCCCGCGCGGTAGACTACGCCGTTAAAGAAATGAAAGCCCAACGGTTATAATCTGTAAACAATCTATTCTTCCATAAATTAACTATTGCATGAAAAAAGGCTTATTACCGCTATTATTTTTAATCTCTTTTGTGGCTTCTGCCCAGCGATGGTCGGTTGAAAAAGCCAATGCCTGGTACAGCAAACAACCCCTTTTTGTGGGTGCCAATTATATTCCGGCCACTGCTATTAATGAACTGGAAATGTGGCAGGCCGATACGTTTGACCCCGCCACAATAGACAAAGAACTGGGCTGGGCCGAAGGCCTGGGTATGAATATTATGCGTGTTTTTTTGCACAATATTCCTTATGAAACCGATAAAGAAGGGTTTATCAGCCGTATCAATCAGTTTTTAGCCATTGCAGACAAGCACCACATCAAAATTATGTTTGTTTTGTTTGACTCCTGCTGGAACGATAACCCCAAAGCCGGCAAACAAATGGAACCAGTGGTGGGCAAACATAACTCTGGCTGGGTAAGAATACCCGGCACAAAAATGCTGTTTGATTCAAGAACCTGGGGTAGCCTTGAGGCTTACACCAAAGGTATTATTGGCACTTTTGCTAATGATAAACGCGTAATTGTTTGGGATATGTTCAACGAACCCAGTAACTCCGGCTATAATGACGCCGTTATGCCTTTGTTGCGTAAATCGTTCGAATGGGCAAGAGCCGCTAAGCCATCGCAGCCCATAACGGCAGGCTGGTGGACAGACCACCCCATGAGCAACGATTTTATGTTGGGTAATTCAGACATCATAACTTTTCATAACTACAAAGACCCGAAAAACCTGGAAGATCAGATAAAAGAATTGCAGGCCAAATACAAAAGGCCGGTTATTTGTACCGAATACATGGCCCGCAAACACAAAAGCACTTTTGAAACCTGCCTGCCTGTATTTGAGAAATACAAAGTTGGCGCTATTAACTGGGGGCTTGTAATGGGTAAATCGAACACCATTTATGCGTGGGACGAGCCAATGCCGCAGGGTGGCGAACCAGCCTTGTGGTTTCATGATATTTTCAGGCCAGATGGCTCTGTGTATAAGCAAAGCGAAGTAGAGGCCATTAAAGCAACTACCCAAAAGGCATCCAAAGCAATAAAAAACGTTCAATAATTGTAATTGGCCTCGATTGCGAGCTAAGTCAATTATTTGCTAAGAAAGTCAGGTTTTTTATACTTAGAAACCTCATAGCCAATAATAAATAAAAGTTAAGGCAAGCAGCCCTGTCTGGTATAGTAAATTAAAAACTATAACGGGCAGGGCATTTTGTTTGGCAGAAACCTTTCTAACCATAACCATTAGTATATGTATGATAAATACAGTCATAATCTTCAAATTAGCACCAATCAAAGATGATTGAATTTGAATAATAAACCTTCTATTGAAACTTAATCCCTACCGGATGCCCAATTTCCTTTTTGCAGGCATTGGTAGCTTAAACATCCCGATTCTAATGTGCTATGAATATTAATAATAAATCCGTTATCGGGTTTGCCTGGCTTGAGAAGAATCTGCCGCACATCTACTGTCCAGACAGTAGATGAGTCATTAAAAATACTGTAAAAATGGTATTTCTAAAGGGAAGAAAACGCTGGAAATTTGAGGTAATTAAACGGGGTGGTTAAGGCCATATTTTAAACCTGTTTCTTTTGCTGAAGCTGGCATGCGGTGACTTTAAAAATACCTAAATGAACCCAAAAGACCGTAAAACATGCTGAAAGATTTTAAAAGCTATTCGCAGGATATTGTATATCTGAAGGCGGATATTAATTACACCGAATTTTATATGGTAGACGGCAAAAAAATAATATCAACGTCTACGCTGAAACACCATGAAGCTGACGAGCGTTTGAAAGATTTTCTACGTGTAAGTAAATCATATCTGGTTAACAAACTGTACATTGGTCAGTACAGGGCGCACCATAAAGATGTGAGAATATATCTTACTAATGGCTACGAAATAAAAGTAGCCCGGCGTAGGAGTGTAGCCATAAAAAGAATACTCCAGAATGTACCCCGTGTTAATTTTGGGGCTTGAAGCGCCTTAGAATGAACACAAAAAAGTGCGGGCAACTTAAATAGAATGTCCGCACAATTAAAAATCAAAAAGTCCCTCAAAACGACTAGCTGTGAATAAACCGGCAAAATGTTGCCACAATTTTATGAACTGTTGCCTGGCCGGGGCAACAGTTTTTTTATTCTTTTGTCTCTGTCATTTCTTTTCTGGCGTTTAAGTAGCCACGCACAACAGTAAAAGTGGTAATGGCCAGAAAGAAAATAATTATGTATTCTACGTAATTGATAATACCTGGAAATTTCTCTCCAAAATAAAAGCCTCCGCCCACCAGCGTAAGAGTCCAGATAGCCCCACCTATAATGTTAAAAATGGTAAACTTGTAAAACTTCATTTTTACAATACCTGCCAGAATCGGCGAGAAGGTGCGTACCACAGGCAAAAAACGCGCAATGATGAGTGTCTGGCTGCCATATTTAGTAAAGTACTTACGGGTGCTTTCAATATGTTTTTTCTTGAAAAACAACGAGTCTGGTCGGGCCTGAATACGGTCTCCGAAATACCAGCCCGAGAAATACCCTACAAAAGAGCCTAAAACTGCCGCCAGAAAAATGCAGGTAAGTAACAACGGAAGCGGCACTTCAAGTGTACGGGTACCGCAAAAGACGCCTGAAAGAAACAACAGGTAGTCGCCCGGTAAAAAGAATCCGAAGAAAAAACCGTTTTCAATAAAAATTATCATGGTTATTGCTACCAGGCCGCCCGTTCGGATTAGCTCTTCCGAATCCAACAAATACTTAAACCATTCATTTATCTGCTCCATCAGAAATTCTTTTTGGTTGTACTAAATCGTTAGTGGATATTTACTGTGCCTTTGGCTCGTTCAGTTCAATTACGTAGCCGTCGGGGTCGGTAATATAAATCTGAAAAGCGCCGTCAAATCGTTGCTGACGGTGATACGGCACCCCTTTTTCTTTCAGGTATGCCTCAATGCTGTCGGCAGATTTGGCCGGAATAGTCCACGAAAAATGCCCGCCGTTTTTATCGTTATTGGTAACAGGTTCGTTTCTGCCTAATAATAAGTGCAGCTCTTGCCCGGGTGCAATCTGAAACCAACGGCGTATGGCCACCAGGTTGTCTGGCACGCCCAAAGGTTGCAGGCCTATTATTTCGCGGTAAAATTTAGCGCTGGCCTGCAGGTCTTTTACGTACAAACCCACGTGGTTGTATTGTTGTACCGGTATACCCTTTTGCTGCCCGAAACTGCCGAACGAAACGCCTAAGCAAAGAACAAGAATAAATTTGGAAAAATTCATAGGTAATAATTATATAATGGTTGAATAATGCTTCTTTCAGGCCAGTTCTGATAGCTCGAGCCAGCGCATTTCTTTTTCGGCAATGGTTTCGTTTATGTTCTCAAATTCTTTGGCCCATTGTGCCAGTTGCTCATGAGATCCACCACCCGAATTCATGTTTTCAAGCAATTGAGCTTTGGTTTGCTCCAGTTTTTCCAGTTCTTTTTCAAGCCCTTCATATTCTTTCTGTTCTTTGTAGCTCAGTTTGCGCTTTACTTCAGGTTTGGGTGCGGCAGTAGGGCTGGCCTGTGTTTTAGTTGCCGCTGCGCCTTCGGTTTCTGGCTCTGGTTGTTCGTCTTTCCAGTTGCGGTAGTCGGTATAATTACCCGGGAAATCGCGAATGTACCCCTTGCCTTCAAAAACAAAAAGGTGTTCTACAATTTTATCCATAAAGTAGCGGTCGTGCGATACCACCAGCAAACAACCCCCGAAATTCATAAGAAAATCTTCCAGCACATTCAGTGTCGATATGTCCAGGTCGTTCGTTGGCTCATCCAGAATCAGAAAATTCGGGTTCTGCACCAATATTTTCAGCAATTGCAGGCGTCTTTTTTCGCCGCCGCTCAGCTTATGTACAAAGCTGTACTGCATAGCAGGCGGAAACAGAAACAAGGTAAGAAAATTAGAGATTGAAAGCTCGGTGCCATCGGCCATTTTTACATATTCGGCAATCTCACGTACTACGTCAATAACGCGCTGGTCGTCTTTAAAATCAAGCCCTTCCTGCGAGTAATAACCAATTTTTATGGTTTCACCCTTTACAACCCTCCCCATATCGGGCTTTACTTTCTCGGTAATTATTTCTAGCAGGGTAGTTTTGCCCATACCGTTTTTGCCTACAATGCCTATTCTGTCGCCTCTTTTAAAGGTGTATGAAAATTCCTCAATTACCTTATGGGTATCAAATGCTTTGCTCACATGGTTTATCTCAATAATCTTGCTACCCATGCGCTCCATTTTCATGCTCAGTTCCAGTTTTTCTTCCGGCCCTTTCTTAACAGTCTTGTCTTTCAGGTCATAGAAAGCATCAATTCGGCTCTGCGACTTCGTACCCCTTGCCTTGGGCTGGCGGCGCATCCATTCCAGTTCTTTGCGCAGCAAATTCCGGTAGTTTTTCTGGGTAGCTGCATTAACGGCTTCCTGTGCTTCTTTTTTTTCAAGGTAATAATTGTAATTACCCGTATATTTATAAATCTGGTTGTCGGCAAGCTCAAGTATCCGGTTGCTTACTTTGTCCAGAAAATAACGGTCGTGTGTTACCAGCAACAAAGTAATATTTGATGACGACAGATAGCCCTCCAGCCATTCAATGGTGTCCAGGTCAAGGTGGTTGGTAGGCTCATCCAGAATCAGAAAATCAGGTTCTTCAATCAGCACACGTGCCAGCGCCACACGTTTTTGTTGCCCGCCAGACAAATTGCCGATCAGCTTGTCAAAATCAGTAATACCCAGCTTGGCCAGAATCTGCTTTACTTTTACCTCGTAGTCCCAGGCTTTCAGGGTATCTACCTTTTCTATGGCATCGGCCAGCCGTTTATCATCATGCAGGTTTAGTGCCAGCTCATATTCTTTAATGGCCGCCGTTAGGGCGTTTTGAGAGGCAAAAATGGTTTCAAGCACTGTTTTGCCTGCGGGTAAGTCGGGGCTTTGGTCAAGATACCCGGTTCTTATATCTTTTCTGACGCTTATTTGCCCGGCATCTATGTCGGTTTTGCCTACAATCATATCCAGCAGAGACGACTTCCCTGAGCCATTGGCTCCAATCAAAGCCACTCTTTCGCCTTGCAGAATACCAAATGTCAGATTCCTGAACAGCCAGCGTTCTCCTAAATTTCTGCCGATGTTTTCAGCCGATAAATAATTCATAATATTTTAAATCCCCTCGTTTTCGGTTGTGATGGCAAAAGTACATTTATTTTTTGGTTAATCTCTCTGCCAGTATTTCCCATTCGGCATCCAGCGACACCGCAGGCATACTTTCGCCAGCCCGGCGATACCAGTAATTGGCGTTCCACTGGTCGCCTTCCTTGCGGTGCAGGTAAGCGTGCAGGCGGTCGTAATCGCGGGTGCCTTCTTTGCTTTGGGCCACATTATGGGCGGCCTCCCAGTTGCCGTTATAGTCGTACCAGAGCGCTTTTAACAACGGAGATATACCTTCCGGAACTTTTGTGGCCGAAAGTGTGCTTTTAAATGTCTGAAGGTCCATAAAGGTTTCTTTAGCCGGTTTTGGTTTGGTTGGTAATTCAGAAATAAAAAACCGGTATTTTTGCTCAAATTTACAAAACCACTATGAATTTTTTACATTTAATTGTCTGGTTCAAGCGATTGGCCTGGCTGCTGGTTATTTACACTATTTTAAGAGTATTATTTGTAGTTTTTAATCTGTATTCTTTTCAGAATCTGGGCTTTGGCGCCATCGGAGAATCTTTTCTGGTTGGTTTGCCATTCGACTTGTCGGCTATTTTTATCAGCAACTCATTGCTAACCCTGTGTTCGCTGTTGCCTTTCAGGTTTGTAGACACGCCCAGGTATCAGGTTTTTCTGAAATACCTTTACTGGATACCCAACATCGTTTTTTTCTGGATAAACATTGCCGACTTTGAATATTACAAATTCATTGGCCGCCGCACTATTTTTGATGTTTTTGGAATCATCCGCGACATCGGCCAGCAGGCGTTTAACCTCATGGGCGCTTACTGGTATCTGTTGCTTATCTGGGGCGTTATCAGCTATCTGTTTATAAAGGGTACCCCAACAACCGCCCGTATCAATATGGTAAGGGTATATGCCGAAAATGACGTAATATTCAGAAACAAGTACGTAAAAGTGGCTGTCTGGGTGCTTACGCTGGGTATCAGCATTATTGTGTTCAGAGGTGGGTTTCAGGAGAAACCCCTGCGGATTAACCAGGCTTTCAGCCAGCATAATAATCACCTGGGCAACCTGGCACTAAATACCACTTTTACGTTTCTGACCACCATTGACGCCAAAGGAACCGAAAAGGTGAACTTTTTTAACGAAACTGAAAAACAGCTTGCGGGCAGAATACAACGCGCCAGAGGGTTTAATATCGATGCCGCCAATAGAAACGGCCAGCCTCAACAGAATGTGGTGGTGATTATTCTTGAGAGTTTCGCCCGTGAATACATGGGCTACAAAAACGGGTATAAGGGTTACACGCCGTTTCTTGACTCACTGGCTGCCAGGGGTGTTTTTTATGAAAACTGCTTTGCCAACGGGCGCGAGTCAATCATTGCCATGCCTGCCATTACATCTGCCATTCCGCAGCTTATTGACGAGCCCTTCATTACCACGTCTTATCAGTCGAACAATTTTTATGGATTAGGCAATATTCTTGAAAAAACCGGTTACAGCTCTTCTTTTTTTCATGCAGCCCGAAACGGGTCAATGGGTTTTGAGGGTTTCTCTCAGCAGGCGGGGTTTGGCAGATACTGTGGTATGGACCAGTACCCGGCGCAATTGGTTAAACGTGACTTTGATAATAACTGGGGTATTTTTGATGAACCCTACCTGCAATACTTTGCCGGTGAGTTATCTAAAGAAACCAAACCATTTGTGAGCTGTGTGTTTACTATCAGTTCGCATCACCCTTATACCATTCCGGCACAATATACGGGCAGGTTTCCGAAAGGAACTGCCGACGTACACGAAAGCATCGGATACACCGATTACGCACTTCGCCGCTTTTTTGAAACCGCCGCTAAGCAGCCCTGGTATAAGAACACCTTATTTATTATTACCGCCGACCACACCCAGATGAACACCGAACCTGCTTATGCGTCGGCACTTGGCGAATACCGTGTTCCTTTAATTCTTTTTCATCCCGACCAGCAACAGCTAAACGGCTTGCGCAGGGTGGCCAGGCCGGGCAAGGTATGCCAGCATACAGACATCATGCCTACCATATTAGACTACCTGCACCTGGAGCAGGCAGGTGTGTTACCTTTTGGCGAATCTGTTTTTGCGCCCACACAAGGCATGGCGCTTCATTATAATTCGGAGGTGGCTCGTCTGGTTACAAAAATTGACAATAAAAATCTGGTTTATTTTGAGATGTCTGCCAACGACAAAATCAAGGCATTTGATGCCCGCAACCAACAGGAAGTTAAAATCAAGAACGGCCATGTTTATGCCGAAAAACTAAAGGCTTTTATACAGTTTTATCGTAACGGCCTTATTGAAAACAGCTGGCTGTTTACAGATTAAGCACATTTTGTAGAAATATTTCTACGTTTTTTACTTGTCTCTTATGGTCTGTGCGGGGTTAACAGCTTATAAATGAACAGATAGTGTAAATTCCTCCACTGGTGGAATACCCTTTTTAATGGTTAACACAAATTTCAATAAACCATTAAAATTTACTTGTCATGAAAACCAGACTGTTTTTATTAGGTGCTTTACTTACCATGTCTTTTACCGGCTTTGCTCAAACAACTTTATCATGGGGGCCAAAGGTGGGTGTAAACTTTACAACTTATAACCCTAAAGTTGAAACTTTTGATATGTTAACCGGGGTTAACGCCGGCCTGTTTCTAAATTATGCCAAAAACCATTGGGGGGTAATGGCCGAGGCCGCTTACTCGCAAATGGGTACAAAAGTAAACAACGGCTCAAATCTTGAGCGCCTGCACTACATTCAGGTGCCGGTATCAGGGGTATATTATTTTGGTGAATACGGCGACGCCGTTCGCCCCAAGTTGTTTATCGGGCCGTATGTGGGCTTCCTTGCTTCTGCTACCGATAACAACGGCAAAAAACTTTCAAACGGCATGGACGTTCGCAATGATGTAGATTTCGGCGGGCAGGTAGGTGCAGGTTTCAATTTCCGCATAAAAAACCAGGTATGGCTTAATTCAGACGTACGCTATATGCATGGTTTTACAGACGTAACCAAAGAGCCGTCAACCACTTTTCGTAATACTGGCGTGGCCATTAATGTGGGTGTCAGTTTCCCGATTAAATAAAAGACATTGTCTAATAAACAGAGGCCTCTCCATCTTTTACAGGGTTGAGAGGCCTTTGTGTTTTTCATATTTTCAATAAATTTCAAACTTTCCTTTCGCGGTGCTTTTTATAGGCCTTTACCGCCACAAACAGCAAAACCCCAAAGGCCATCACCCCGCCAAACAGATATAAAAAATTAAGCAGGTTTTTTACTACGGCCAGCAACACAATAGCTACCAGAAACAGCGTAGGCAGCTCATTTAATAAGCGATATTGAAAAGAGTTGAAAACCATATATTTTTCACCCTTTTCTAATCGCTCAATGGTTTTTTTACAAAAAATGTGGTAGCCTGTCAGCAATACCAGCAGTGTAAGTTTTACGTGCAACCAGCTTTGTTGTAAAAAATACGGCGAGTTGATGAGCATCAGGATACCGAAGGTCCAGGTGAGCATCATGGCCGGGTTGCATATAATTTTATAGGCTCTTTTTTGTAACTGTATGTATTCCTGCTTGAAAGCCTCGCGCAGGTGTTCGGGTTTCTGGTCGGCCTCTGCGTAATAAACAAACATTCGCACCAGATAAAACAGCCCGGCAAACCACGACACAAAACCTATAATATGTATTGATTTAAGATATAAATGGAGCATTCTTTTAAATTTAGCCGTAAATAGTCAGGTAATTTTTAGCCCTCAAAAATAAGCAACAAAACCATACGTTTATGTATAAAACTGTTTTAAAATGAATCGGTGGATTTTACTGTTGTTTTTTTGTGGCTTCATTGAAACGCTGGCGGCACAAAGTCAGGAGGCAAAAGAATGGTTCGACAAAGGCCTTAAGAGCTACACAGCCAGAAAAACCGACGAGGCCGCAACGGCCTTTCTGAAAGCCACAGAAAAAGACTCCACCTATGCCGATGCCTGGTTTAAGCTGGGGCAAATCAATGAAGTAGCCAGAAAAGAGGCACTTGCACTACAATATTATACCAAAGCCATTCATTTTAAACCTGACGACCCAGCCTTAAGGCAGGCACATACCTACATAGGCACGCGTGCCTTGCGCACCGGCGACTATGAAAAGGCACGCCCTTTGTTTGAATTTGCCCTTAAAAATACACCACCCGGCAGCCTGATAATAAAGCAGCTAAGCCGCCAGCTTGAAACCTGCCAGTTTGCATTGGCCGCCAAAAGCAAAAAAATCAATATAAAAACTGCAGATATGGGCAATGTAGTCAATTTCAGCAGTAATCAGTATTTTCCGGTACTGACGGCCGATAACGAAACCCTCATTTTTACGGCCAGGTCAGAATCCGGCGACGAAAACCTGTATTTTTCTACGCTGGCCAACAACCAATGGAGCAAGCCGCAAAGTATATCGGCCAGTATCAACACCGCTGCCAATGAGGGTACGTGCAGTATATCTGCCGACGGCCGCACGCTGGTTTTTACCAGCTGCGATGCCCGGGACAGTTTCGGAAGCTGCGATTTATACATAGCAAGAAAAACCGGCAACGACTGGAGCACCCCTGAAAATATGGGCATGAGCATTAACACGCGCGAGTGGGAGTCTCAGCCCAGCCTGTCAAACGACGGCACCGTTTTGTTTTTCTCGTCGCGCAGGCACGGTGGCTTTGGCGAAAAAGATATCTGGATGAGCGAATTTATGAATAATCAGTGGACACCCGCCGTCAATCTGGGAGGTTTGGTCAATACAGCCAGAGACGAGGTGTCGCCGTTTATACATGCCAACGGGCATACCTTGTTTTTTGCTTCAGATGGCCACATAGGCATGGGAGGTTTTGACCTGTACCTTACCGAACGAAAAGCCAATGGTTTCACCAATCCTGAAAACCTGGGGTATCCACTCAACAATCATCTTGACCAGGCCGCTCTATTTATTGCCTCCGACGGCAAAAAAGGCTACTATTCTACCGACAACCAGCGGTCTACGCGTTTGGTTGAATTTGAAATACCCGACGAACTAAGCCGTAAATTCAGCAGGGTAAATTATGTAAAAGGTTTAGTAAAGGATGCCACCACCGAAAAAACCATTGATGCCGATATTGAACTGATAGATTTAAAAACCAACAGCCTTGTAACACGCTTAAAAGCTGACAAACAAACGGGCGATTTCACGGCCGTGCTGCCCAACGGCAGCCATTTTGGTTTGTTTGTAAGCAGGCTTGGCTATTTCAGCAAAAGCCTTTCGTTCGATTTCTCTGAAAAAACAGAGGCAGACGGCAAACAAATTACGGTAATGCTTGTGCCTGTCAGAAAAGAAGTAAATATAGTGCTTAACAACTTGTTTTTTGATTCGGGCAAGGCCACATTAAAGCCCGAGTCTTTTGCCGAGCTTGATAAATTGCTGCAACTGCTGCAACAGAACGCCGGTCTGATGGTTGAGATTTCAGGGCATACTGATAACATAGGAAAAGACACAGACAACCAGGCGCTTTCAGAAAAAAGAGCTATGGCAGTGGTGGCGTATCTTACGGCACAAGGGGTAGCCGCCACCAGGCTGAAAGCAGTAGGCTATGGCGAAGCAAGGCCGCTGATGCCCAATGATACCGATGAAAACCGCCGCCAGAACCGCCGTATTGAAATGAAAATTCTCTAAACTTGCCTATCACACCAAATTTGATGAACTTTGTGCCTTTCAATCAATGTTCATGTATCAGCGGCTGAAATGGCTGCTGAAAAAATACTAAGTTTTACAATTCACGATTAACAATAGAATGGCACAAGAACAAGTAGAAGTGTTGATTTTAGGTTCGGGGCCTGCTGGTTATACAGCCGCAATTTATGCAGCCAGAGCAGGTCTGAAACCGGTTATGTATCAGGGTGGTCAGCCGGGAGGTCAACTAACCATTACCACCGATGTTGAGAATTTCCCCGGGTATCCTGATGGCATTATGGGCCCTGAAATGATGGAAGATTTTAAAAAACAGGCAGAGCGCTTCGGAACCGACAACCGCTGGGGTATGGCTACCAAAGTAGATTTCTCAACGCCACTGGCACATAAAGTTATTATTGACGACACACACGAAATTGTGGCTAAAACCGTTATTATTGCAACGGGCGCTTCAGCCAAATGGCTGGGGTTGGAGTCTGAGCAACGCCTGAACGGCTACGGGGTTTCGGCCTGTGCCGTGTGCGACGGTTTCTTTTTCAGAGGCCAGACAGTGGCCATAGTAGGGGGCGGAGACACCGCCTGCGAAGAGGCACACTACTTATCAAAACTTTGTAAAAAAGTGTACATGCTGGTGCGTAAGGGCGAGTTCAGAGCCTCGGTAATTATGCAGAAGCGTGTTGAAAATACAGCAAACATTGAAATTCTGTATCATACAGAAACCCTTGAAGTTTTAGGAACTGACGGCGTAACCGGGGTGAGAATCAAAAATGCCCAGACACAGGTAGAATCAGTACTGGATGTAACCGGTTTCTTCGTGGCTATCGGCCATCAGCCCAATACGCAAATTTTTGACGGTTTTCTGAATATGGATGAAGCCGGATATATTGAAACAATTAAAGGCAGTACCAGAACCAACATTGAAGGTGTTTTTGCCTGTGGCGATGCGCAAGACAAAATCTACCGTCAGGCGGTAACGGCGGCTGGTTCAGGATGTATGGCAGCCCTTGATGCCGAGCGATATTTGGCCGAGAAAGATTTGCATTAAAAATCAGAAATGCCTAATATTGTTCTTGCATACGGGCCGGGTTTCAAAGCCCGGCCTGTATGATAGGGCAACCTAAAATTTACTCCCAAATGAAGAAGGCATTTTTTACCCTACCCACTTTACTGTTATTTGCTGTTGCTAGCTTCGGCCAGTCGCGCGAGCGGGGCGTTAAAATCAACAAACCCAATATTCCTTCATCCCAGAAGGATGCCAAAAGCAAAAACCAGAGTAAAAATCAGAAACAGGACGACGAGTTTAGCTTTGAGGAAGAACCCAAGCTGCGCTTTATTAATGAGTTTCAGGCCTCAAAAAACGAGAAGGCCTCAAACCTGAAAATTGAGCCCATCAAAGAGCTGAACACCGCCGTGCATGAAGATACATCAAGCATTGATGAAGGCGAAGTGCAGATTGTTGAAATTGAAGAGGTAGCCAAATTTGCCGGCAGCGACGACATGGTGAGTATTGCCAGCTATTTTTCTGTCTGGAACACCAACGTAATAGACCCTTATGGCATTGACGCCAAAGACTACGAAGAAGTAGTGCCTATCCAACTGTATGATATTGCACAGGGCAGATACTGGGCCGGGCCTATGAGCAAGGGTATTACCAATTCGCAATTTGGCTGGCGCTGGCGCCGTTGGCACACTGGTATAGATCTTGACCTGGATACAGGCGAACCTATTTATGCGGCATTTGATGGCATTATTCGCGTGGCTGGTTACCATAGTGGTTATGGCAGGTGTGTGGTTGTGCGCCACTATAATGGCCTTGAAACCCTCTACGGACACTTGTCTAAAATTAATTTTGAACCCAATACAGTTGTAAAAGCAGGCGACGAAATTGGCAAGGGTGGAAGCACTGGCCGTAGTTCGGGGCCGCATTTGCATTTCGAAACACGTTATGAGGGCAATCCTTTCGACCCCAAGAATATCTTTACGTTCAATCCTGAAAAAATTGATATTAACTCGGCAGAGTTTGTTTTAACCTCTCGTGTGTACGATTACCTGAGAGGCGGAGCCAGCAAAGGCGACTTTGAATTTGAAGAGCCGCAAGAGGTAACACGCAAAGCATGGGTAAGGGTGCGCCCCGGCGATACCCTGTCTGAAATAGCCGGCCGTAACCATACTAGCATCAGCAACCTGACACGCCTGAACCGCATCACAACCCGAACCAAACTAAGGGTAGGTTACAGACTAAGAATAAGATAAGGCATCAAAACATAGAATTTGCAGCGGCGTGAAACTATTTGCGCCGCTTTTTTTTTATATCTATGGGTATCCTGAACTGACATTACCCTGCTTGCGCTGATGTTGTACCAGATTGATTTCAATAATTTTCTGTTTTTTATTTTACCGGATTCTTAATTTACCAGCATCAAATCAATCATTCAGTCAGCCACTGTGGCAGACTAGCCAGTCAAAGTTCAGGATTAAACCCTTTAATGATAAAAATACTACCTGATGAAATTAGATATACTTGTAATGGCTGCGCACCCTGATGACGCAGAGATGTCATGCGGTGGCACTATGGCAGCAGCCATTGCCAAAGGCAAAAAAGTGGGTATCGTAGATTTTACCCGTGGCGAACTGGGTACCCGTGGCACACCTGAAATACGGGCGGCAGAATCGGCAGCAGCATCTGCAATATTGAAAATATCAGCACGTGAAAACCTGGGTTTCAGAGACGGTTTCTTTAAAAATGACGAAGAACACCAGATGAAATTGATATCGGTTATCCGTAAATACCAACCTGATATTGTGCTGGCCAACGCCGTTGAAGACCGCCACCCCGACCACGGCAAAGGCGCTGCCCTGGCATTAGATGCCTGCTTTTTGTCGGGCCTGCGTATGATACAAACAACCGATGCCACCGGCAATCTACAGCCTGCCTGGCGGCCCAAACACTTGTATAACTATATTCAGGACCGCCACATAAAGCCCGATTTTGTGGTTGATATTTCTGAATACTGGGATATCAAAGAGGCGTCAATCCGTGCGTATAAAAGCCAGTTTTATGACCCCAACAGCACTGAGCCGGAATCATACCTCACCAGCCCAGAGTTTTTTGAGTTTCTGAAGGCGCGTTCGCAGGAAATGGGGCATCCTATCGGTGCCAGGTTCGGCGAGGGTTTTACCAGAACCAGAATGCTGGGCGTGAAGGATTTATTTGATTTAATCTGATAATAGCCCTACTTTCGTGGCAAATTTGTGTTTATGATTCAATTCCTATTGTCGGTTCAGCAAAAAGCCGGTTTGTTTTTTAGCAGTGTAGTATCTGTTTTTAAAGTGCTGTTTATGTCTGATTTCACCCTGAAAACAGATAAAACCACAGCAACCCGCTGCGGTATACTGGGCAATGGGCCGTCGCTTACAACAACGCTTGAGCAAGACACCCGGTTTTTGCAGCAGCTAGACCTCTTTGCCGTTAACCTGTTTTCGGTAACAGAACAGTATAAACAACTGAAGCCAGCCAATTATCTGTTGCTCGACTGGGCGTTTATGAACCCCGACCACTGGCATGGCCGCACCGGTTTAAGAGGTATTGTAGACAACACCACCTGGCCGCTTAATTTGTACATACCCAAAAGAATGTGGAAGTCGGCCTATTTCAGAAGTCAGGTGGCCGAAAACCCGAATATCAAAGCCATACCCTATAATTATACCATTGCCACAGGCTACAAGAGGCTGGTGCATGGCCTATTTAAGCGCGGCCTGGCCATGCCCCAATGCCAGAACGTGCTGGTAGCAGCCCTATATTATGCGCTTAATAAAGGGTATCAGGAGATTTACCTCTTTGGTGCCGACCACTCCTGGCATGAGGCCATCAGGCTCGACGAAAACAATAACCTGTTGGTAAGCGACACCCACTTTTACGGTAATGAAGATTATGCCATTGGCGCCCGTGAAACATCTTACATGAGCCAGCAGTTTTTTTCGCTTCATAAAGCCTTTTACGGTTATGAGGTACTGGCACGCTATGCCAACGCATTGGGCGTAAAAGTTTTCAATGCCAGCGCCAGAAGCTACGTTGATGTTTTCAGAAAAATAAAGGTAAAAGATATCGCCTGATAAAACCGAAAGATTTTAAGCCCCGGAAATTTGATTTCCGGGTTTTTTGTTTATTTTTGAAGCATTGAAAAACTGTGACTACCCCATGCTCAGGCATCTTTTATGAGAATCTGTCACAGATTATTGAATCTAAACACTAACCTGCCGTTTCAATGCAAAATGTTAAATTAGCCAGTCTGGGCAAGCGTTTGGTTGCCCATCTTATTGACCGCCTCATCATGTTTGTTTTTTTCATTATGCTGGTTTTCTCCGGCATTATGTTCTTTGGTATGCTGGCTCCATTAAAAAAAGACTATGACAACTACTCAGAGAGCATCAACTCGCCATTAGATATCCTTTTTGCTTTTGGTATTTTGGGTGTGGTTGGTGTTATTTTATTGCTTCCGTTTATTTATGACGCCGTTCTTACGGCTTCCTCTTATCAGGCTACCTTTGGCAAGCGTATCATGCGCATCAAAGTAATCAGAGAAGACGGCGGCAGAATTAACTTCGGCGACTCGTTTTTAAGGGCTATTGTAAAGTATATTACCGCAACCATGTGTTATTTACTGATGATGGTTTGTATGTTCGACAAAAACCAGCAAAACCTGCACGACAGGGCAGTTAAAACACTGGTTGTAGAGGATTAATCATAAGCAAGACCCGATTCTCAGCTACCTGAAAATAGAATTTTGCAGCAAATACGTAAAATATAAGATAATATCTTTAGATTTGGTTGTAGCCGACAGTTACCTCGATGAAACCGGGGTAACCCTGATTCAGGCATTTAATAGTACTTATCTGAACTATAAATCTTTTTTACTATGAAAAACGTACAGTTTGCAGGCTTTGGCAAACGACTGGTAGCTTATTTGCTTGATGGCTTCATACTCGGCATGGGGCTGTTTTTGCTGCTCATTCCCTTTGGTGGAATCTTTGCCTTTTTAGGCTTTAACGACAGTTTTTATAACAGCGGTGAGGATATATCGCCCGACGAAATTGCTTCTCTGGCAGTTGCCGGTATCAGCATATTTGGTATTATTTTGCTGGCCTTAATTGCGCCTATAATTTATGATACCCTCTTTACGGCTTCTTCTAAACAAGGCACACTGGGCATGCAGATAATGCGTATAAAAGTAGTAAAAGAGAATGGCCAGCCGCTTACCATGGGCGACGCCTTTATCAGGGCCCTGGTGAAATTTGTTACGGGGCAGTTTTGCGGTTTGCTGTTTCTGATTTGTTTATTTAATAAAGAAGAACAAAACCTGCACGACTTGGCCGCCCGTACTTTTGTAGTTGAAAGTTAAAACTATGGGTTCTTCATCAGTTAAAATATTGTTGGTGGTATTGGCCGTGGCCGTTACCACCTATTATTTTTTCTATCCTTCCATAAATTTTCTGCCAGACTTCCAGTGTCTTTTTCACCGGGCAACGGGCTTATATTGCCTGGGTTGTGGCGGGCAGCGGGCATTTCATGCCTTGTTGCACGGCCATTTTGCTGTAGCCGCACAAAATAACCTGCTTGTTTTTTTAGTAGTGCCATTGGTTGGCCTCAAATTTCTGGAAGAAATAACCGGCAGAAAAATCTTTCCGGAGTTTTTCTACTCACGCCGGTTTTTATTGCCTTTAGTGGTGTTTGTAATATTTTTTACAGTTCTCAGAAATATCCCCGGCCCCCCTTTTCATTATCTGGCTCCTGCTGAGTAATTTTCTTTTTACCGACGAGTTGCACTGAGTTAAGGCACAGAGTTTCACTGTGTAAGTGAATCGCAGAAAAAGAAATAACGACTAAAATTAACAACCTTAAAACATCATTTTCTGTCTGAGCACGATTAAAAATCGAGAAATATATTTATGGAAGAAGCAAAAAAACTTCAGATTTTTATTGGCGGACGTCTAGTCTGCGAGTTTAAATGATGCGGGTTTTTGGTTACTTTTTCCGCAAAAAGTAACAACAGAGGAATAAAAAATTCAATAGAGTATAATTGATGAGGACCATCAATAAAAAAAAGTTGTTACCAGTAAAGATAACAACTTTTCATATCAAAAATAACTTACTACTTCGCATCAACAACGGCAATAGCCACCATATTCACAATCTCTCGTACAGAGCTACCCAATTGCAACACGTGAACCGGTTTTTTCATACCTAAAAGAATCGGCCCGATTTTCTCGATGTTCGCAATTTCTTTTACCAGGTTATACGCAATGTTAGAAGCCGAAAGATTCGGGAAAATAAGTGTGTTAGCACCACCCTCAACCAGGTCGCAGAAAGGATGATTCTCTCTCAGTAAGTCCAGGTCAAACGGTAAGTGGGCCTGCATTTCGCCGTCTACTATCATAGTCGGGTGCTTTTCTTTCAGAATAGACACCGCCTTCTGCATTTTGGCTGCATCTTCGCCGTCGGCACTGCCAAAGTTAGAGTACGTAAGCAAAGCAATACGCGGTTTAATATTAAACTTCTCTACCTCTTTAGCGGCCAGTTCGGTAATTTCTACAATCTCATCAGTAGTCGGGTTGAAGTTGACAGTGGTATCAGCCAGGAACAACGGACCAAAACGGCTCATCAGAATATACATACCTGATACTTTCTTTAAGCCCTCCTGACGACCCACAATCTGCAATGCCGGACGAATCGTTTCCGGATAATTACGGGTCATACCGCCAATCATGGCTTCGGCTTCGCCGGTTTCAACCATCATCGCGCCGTAGTAATTGCGGTTCAGCATTACCATTGTGGCTTCAAACTTATTAAAGCCTTTACGTTTGCGTTTTTCGTAGAACAACTCACCGAATTTCTTGAGGTTTGGCTCCTGCTTGGCAGAGCGCGGGTCTATGATTTCTACCCCGGCAATATCAATGTGGTTTTCTAATACCAGCTGATTAATGCGGTTTTCGTTACCCAGCAAAATAGGTATGGCAATGTTTTCATCTATTACCTGTTGAGCTGCTTTCAATACCGTCAGGTTTTCTGCATCAGCAAAAACCACACGTTTTTTCGGATTCTGTTTGGCCTTTGTGATAATCACCTTGGTAAGTGTGTTATCCTGCCCTAAACGTTTCGATAGTTGGGTATCATAGGCCTCCCAGTCAATAATCGGAAACTTGGCCACGCCTGTATCCATAGCCGCTTTGGCAACTGCCGGTGCAACCGTAGTAAGCAGGCGGGGGTCAACCGGTTTCGGTATGATATACTTTTTGCCAAAAATCAGGTTGTTTTCGCCATAAGCCATATTTACAATATCCGGTACAGGCTTTTTGGCAAGGTCTGCAAGGGCATTTACGGCCGCCAGCTTCATTTCTTCATTAATGATTTTCGAGCGTACGTCCAGCGCACCTCTGAATATATAAGGGAACCCCAGCACGTTATTTACCTGATTGGGGTAGTCTGACCGGCCGGTGGCAAAAATAATGTCTTCACGGGCAGCCATGGCTTCTTCATAAGAAATCTCAGGCGTTGGGTTGGCCATAGCAAACACAATACAGTCTTTAGCCATTACCTTCACCATTTCTTGTTTCAGGGTATTACCTTTTGACAAACCAATAAAAACATCTGCGCCGTTCAGGGCGTCAGCCAGTGTGGTTTCAGCAGGCAGGTTATCGTTGGCAAATTCAATCTTTTTGCCATCCAGATTCGTACGGCTGGGGTGAATAAGCCCCTTGCTGTCGAACATGAAAATGTTTTTCTTCTGCGCCCCAAGGCTGTTATACAAACGCGTGCATGAAATGGCCGAAGCCCCCGCACCATTGATAACAATCTTTACGTCTTCAAATTTCTTGTTTACCAGTTCCAGCGCATTTTTTAACGCGGCGGCCGAAATAATGGCCGTTCCGTGCTGGTCATCGTGCATTACCGGAATATTCAGCTCGGCTTTCAGACGTTCTTCAATTTCAAAACACTCAGGGGCCGAAATGTCTTCCAGGTTCACACCTCCAAAAGTGGGTTCAAGAATCTTCACGGTTCTTACAAACTCGTCAACATTTTTGGTGTTCAGTTCTATGTCAAATACATCAATATCGGCATATATTTTAAACAGTAGGCCTTTGCCTTCCATTACGGGTTTTCCGGCTTCCGGCCCAATATCACCCAGCCCTAAAACGGCTGTTCCGTTAGATATTACGGCTACAAGGTTTCCCTTGGCGGTATATTTGTATACATCTTCCGGATTCTCGTAAATGGCCATACAAGGTTCGGCCACACCCGGCGAATACGCCAGGGTAAGGTCTCTCTGTGTGGCAGTTTCTTTCGATGGAATCACCTCTATTTTGCCCGGACGCCCCTTGGCGTGGTAATGCAAGGCTTCTTCTTTCAGTGTTTTATTAGAACTCATATTTCGAATAAATTTTGATTCTGGCGGCAAAGGTAAGCAATGTTAATTGTTTGATGGAAAGAAAATCGGGTTTTTAGGCCTGATGCCAGGCTGCCGTTTTTCATTTTGTGGCGGACATAGTTGTTTCTACTCATTTATTGTTGATGTTATCGGTTAATATGTCTTCAAATTTATCGATGTTGCTAAACGCCAGATTCATTTTGTTGCGGTCGAACTCATTTTCGTTGTTCGATATCCAAACCGTAGCCACACCGTTGCCAATAAAGTTGGTAATGGCGCGGGCTTCTGACATGAACCTGTCTACGCCCAGCAGCAAGGCCAGCCCTTCTACCGGAATCACCTTGATGGCCGTCAGGGTAGAGGCCAGCACTATAAACCCGCTGCCCGTTACACCCGCCGCTCCTTTTGAGGTTACCATCAGGATACCGATGATGGTCAATATCTGCTGAATATCCAGATGCACATTAAATACTTGCGCAAGGAAGATTACGGCCATTGATAAATAAATAGTTGTGCCGTCAAGGTTAAACGAATACCCTGCCGGAACCACCAGCCCCACCACCGATTTTGAACACCCCATTTTTTCGAGCTTCTCCATCAATGACGGCAAGGCAGCTTCTGATGAAGACGTACCCAGCACAATCAGCAGTTCTTCTCTGATATACTTCAGAAACTTCAACAGGCTTATTTTGTAATGGTTTAGTATAAAATACAGCACCACAAATACAAAAATGGCCATGGTGGTATAAACTGTGGCCATCAACTTGGCCAGCGGAAGCAGCGTTTTAATACCATACCTGGCAATGGTAAAGGCCATGCCCCCAAATGCCCCAATGGGCGCAAAGAGCATTACCTTATGCAACGCCCAGAAAACTTTTTTTGAAATGGGCGACAAAAAATTAACCACTGCCTGCCTGCCGGAGTAATTGCTCAGCAACACACCCAGCGCAATGGCAACTACCAGTACCTGCAAAGTTACGTTGTCCCAGAAAAATTTTATCCAGCTGAAATGCTCCGCGCTTTGGGTGTATTTAGAAATATCTCCTCCCTTAATGTTATCAGTTACCACGCCGTCGCCGGGGCGCAAAATGTTGGCAACAAAAATACCTACTATCAGCGCTATGGTGGTTACTACCTCAAAGTATATCAATGCTTTGGCGCCAACCTTGCCTACTTTCTTCAGGTCGCCCATTGATATAATACCCAATGTAATGGTAAGAAATATAATAGGATTAATGAAGAGTTTCACGGTGCTGATAAAAACACTGCTCATCATCTCACTGAATGTGGTTTTTATTTCAAATTCAGAAACAAAGAGGTTAATTTTTATGCCTTTTTCGAGAATGGGTTTCAGGGCAAAGCCGGGGTTATAATGGCCCAGTAAAACACCACAGATAATGGCAGTTAAAACCCAGAAAGTAAGGTTGGAAAAGAGTTTTTTCATTAGAGTTGTTTTCCGCTTAGAAACATGGTTTCTGTTATGTTTTTTCCTGTGTCGCTATCCAGTATAATTTTCCACTGCCCTTCGGTTTTTCTTAGTACCACTGTAAATTTGCCGTAATAATGATTTATTTTGCCGTCGGATTCCGTAGACGTTATGCGGTAGAATCCGGTTTCGTAGGCTGTGGTTGCGTTATGGATGCGGTTTTCAAAGCTGAATGCAATACTTTGTTTTCTTTTTTGCTGCTGTTGATAAGCATTGCTTTGTTTATTCCCCAGGGCGTATTCCTGATAGGTAAGAATCTTGCCGGCATCAACTGGTACGCGCACCAGGTCTTTTGCGTGCAAACGCATCAGGTTGTCGGCATTCATATCCTGATACGCTTGAATAAAAGGAAACCACACCTGCTTGTTGATTTCGGTTTCGGTAGCATTGCTTTGGGCTTTAGCCGAAGAAAAACAGCACATCAGTATACAACTGACCAGGATTTTCATGAATTTTGATGAAAGTTATTTGCAAATCAGGTTATAAAACAAATGTAAGCATTTTTATTTGATTTAGTGAATGAAGGATGGAGTGAATGAGTGATTGCAAGCTGATAAATTTTAAAATACTCAAAAAAAGCATTTTGTAGTTTTTTATCACTCATATCGTTAAATTAAAATCGCAAAATCAGCAAACGCCGCCCGCTAAATCGCTAAATCACTCATTCACTAAATCACTAAATAGCTAAAGTATATATGCCAAAAGTACGGAAAGAAGAAGAGAAAATTAATTTTCGGCAAAGACTACAATCGCTTCGCAACCTGCCTGTGTTTATAAAAGAAGTGTATCAAACCTCACCTGCCTTAACGGTCGGAAATATTGTACTTCGGGCCATGCGGTCTGTTATTCCTTTGCTGGTGCTGTACTTGGGCAAATTAATTATTGACGAGGTAATAGTATTAATAAACACGCACGCTACTAATTATCAACACCTCATTCTAATTATATTATCAGAATTCGGTCTTGTAATTATTAGTGATATACTGGCAAGAGGCATTACTCTTACCGATGGCCTGCTGGGTGATATGTTTGCCAACAAAACATCGATAAAGCTAATGGAACACGCCGCTTCGCTAGACCTGGCCCAGTTTGAAGACGCCACCTTTTATGATAAACTGGAAAGAGCCCGCCAACAGGTAAACGGACGAACGGCGCTACTATCGCAGACTTTCACGCAGGCGCAGGATCTGGTAACGATGGGCAGCTTAATGGTGGGGCTGGCGGCTTTTAATCCGTGGCTCATTCTGCTTTTATTGGTAGCAGTTATTCCGGCTTTTATGGGTGAGCTGTATTTTAACGCCAAAAGCTATTTTTTACAAAGAGGCTGGACACCCCAGCGACGAACGCTCGATTATTTCAGATACATTGGTGCCAGCGACGACACCGCCAAAGAAATAAAACTTTTTAGTTTGTCTGGCTTTCTGGTCGACAGATACCGCAGCTTGTCGACACAGTATTTTAATGAATCTAAAAAACTGGCTGTCAGCCGGGCTGTGTGGGGTGCGCTGTTGGTAACCATAGGCACAGTGGGGTATTTTTCTGCTTATGGCATTATTGTTTTAGATACCATTAAAGGTGCCATTTCGGTAGGTACACTTACTTTTCTTACAGGCTCGTTCAGGCAGTTGCAGTCTTTTCTTGAAAACTTTCTGAGCCGGTTTAATACTATTTCGCAGGGAGCGCTATATCTGAATGACTTGTTCGATTTCTACCGCATGGAGCCGCACATTGTGTCGCCGGCCAATCCGAGGCCAGTTCCGAATCCTATTAAAGAAGGTTTTGTTTTTGAGAATGTAGGGTTTAAGTATCCGAGGTCTGACAAATGGGCAAACCGACATCTTCATTTTAATTTAAAAGCCGGAGAGAAACTGGCACTGGTAGGGGAGAACGGCTCTGGTAAAACTACCCTGGTAAAACTGTTAACCCGCCTGTATGACCCTGACGAGGGTAGGATTTTACTGGATGGATATGATTTAAGAGAATATGATCTGGAAGACCTTCGCAGGCAGATAGGAGTAATATTTCAGGACTTCCAGAAGTTTCAGTTTACGGCCGGTGAAAACATAGCCGTAGGTGATATTGATTCTTTAGAAAACAAGCCCGAACTGCAACGTGCCGCCGGACAAAGCCTGGCAGATGCCGTAATTGAAAAACTACCTTTGCAATATGACCAGCCACTGGGGCGCAGGTTTGCCAAAGGTATTGAATTGTCGGGAGGCGAATGGCAGAAAGTTGCACTGGCCCGTGCCTACTTGAGAGAAGCCAACGTGGTGATACTGGATGAACCCACAGCAGCTCTGGATGCCCGTTCTGAATTTGAGGTATTTAAGCGTTTTGCTGAACTCACCAAGGGCAAAACGGCTGTGCTTATCTCGCACCGCTTCTCAACCGTCCGAATGGCAGACCGCATTCTGGTGCTAGAAAAAGGCCAGATGCTTGAAATAGGCAGCCATGAAGAACTACTAGCTAAAAATGGCAGATATGCCGAGCTGTTTTATCTGCAAGCTGAGGGGTATAGGTAGGATTGTTCTATCTATATCTATCAATTTTAGAATGAAGATAGTAGTAGAATGTATCTCAATTTATATCTTTGTTAAGATTTGAAACTTGCTTGCAAATTTCAAGTAAAAAGAATCAAGATGGAAAAAATAGAAATAAAAGGATACAAATCAATAAAAGAATTATCTCTCCCGCTTCGCCCAATTAATATCTTAATTGGCGCAAATGGAAGCGGTAAAAGTAATTTTCTTTCTTTTTTTGATTTCTTGAAGCATATATATAGGGGAAGCCTGAGAGAGTATGTAGCGCTTAAAGGTATTGATACTTTTTTGCATAAAGGGGATAAGGTGACAAGTGAAATATCAAGTCATTTGTATTTTAAAGATAAAAACGCCTATTCCTTTACCTTAAAAAAGGGCGAATCGGGTTTTATTTTTACTAAAGAAGAATTAAGTAATAATAATTTAGATAAAAAGAAACCAATTGATATAACAACCTTGAATAATGAATCGGGTTTAAAACGCCTTTACCCTGGGACTTTAGAAATAATGTACCAGCTGAAAGCGATTTCAACTCATCATTTTCATGATACAGGTGAAAGTTCACCATTTAGTAAAGAATCTAACATTGAAAATGATAAATTCTATTTATATGAAAAGGGAGAAAATTTGGCTGGTTTAGTTTATAATATATCTATTGAAAATCAAAAAGTTTACAACTTAATAATAAAAACTATTCAATCTATTGCTCCATATTTTTTAAATTTCTTTCTAAGACCAGAAGCAAACGGAAATGTAAAATTAAGATGGGAAAGTAAATATACGTCAACTATTTATGGCACAAATGCCTTATCAGATGGAACCATCAGATTCATTGCATTAACTGTACTCTTCATGCAGCCAAATCTACCGCAAACCATCATAATTGATGAACCAGAGTTGGGATTACATCCAACTGCCATTGCAAAATTGGCAGGTCTTGTGAAATCGGCTGCTTCTAAAGACTGTCAGGTAATATTGGCAACTCAATCTACTGATTTAATAAGCCATTTTGAGCCGGAAGATATTATTACGGTAGACCAAATAAATGGAGAAAGTAATTTTAAAAGACTAGATTCTGAAACATTGCACTTATGGTTAGAAGATTACACCATTGATGATTTGTGGAAAAGGAATATAATTGAAACAGGCCAACCTAATTTTAGTTAAATCTTATGAAAAGACTAATTATTATTTGCGAAGGCGAAACAGAACAAAAATTTTGTCAAACACTTCTTTATACGCATTTTTATTCAAAAGGGATAATTATTTCCGCCCCAAAAATCAAGCAGTCAAATGGGGGAATTGTTAGTTGGAAGTTTCTTAAAAAGGATATCGAAAATCTTTTAAAATCTGACCCAACATCTTTAATTACAACATTAATTGATTATTATGGATTGGAGGCCAGACATAGTTTTCCAAATTGGCAAATTGCTCAGGCTAAAACTGATGTGAGTAAGAGAATACTTGATTTAGAGAATGGAATGAAAGAGGATATTGAAGAATCATCCAGTAGAAGATTTATCCCTTACATTCAATTGCATGAATTTGAAGGGCTTTTGTTTAATGATATTAATGTCTTTTCCAATTTTTTTAACGATGAAGAAATAGTTGGAAAAGAAGAATTGAAAAATGTGTTTACCAAGTATGAAAACCCAGAAATGATAAATTATCATTTTGAAACGGCTCCATCAAATCGTTTGAAAAGAATCATTAAAGGATATGATAAGACTTTATACGGGAGTATGTTAGCTGAATATATTGGGCTTGAAAATTTAAGGCGAAAAGCACCACGATTTAACGCCTGGATTACTACTTTAGAAAATCTTTAAACAATTTTTTGATAATAAGGCCTATTTTTCCTCATCCCACAACGCAAAAGCAATCCGCAATTTACCATAATCATACAACCCCTCCAAGTCCTCAAAGAGTGGTTTCAGAGGGTCGGTTTTTTTGATGTTCAGTCGCATGGCGGCGGCAATTATCTGGTTGTATTCGTAGGCAGGTAATAAATCGTGCAGGTTGATATCATTTCCTTCTTCGTGCAGCTTTACCAAATGGCTCAAAATGGTTGCCTGGTTTAGCTTACGTTCCTGAGCAATTTCCTCTACCGACATCCCTTTCTGATACATATCCAGTGTTGCAGCAAACGTAAAACCCTTTACAAGTATGGTTTTACCTTGTTCGGAATGTTCTCTGGCAAAATCGAGTATTTCATTAATAAACGCCTCTCCATACTGCCTGAACTTCTGTTCTCCCACGCCAGATACAGTCAGCATCTGTATGCGGTTAATAGGTCTTTTTTGAGCCATATCAGACAGCGTAGCATCAGAAAACACCACAAACGGTGGCAGATTCTGCTCATCGGCCAGTTTTTTGCGTAAGAGCTTCAGTTTGTTAAACAGCGCATCGCGTATAATTTCTTTCTTCGGTTTGTCTTTCAGAGCCTCGGCCTCCAGTCGGGCTTTTTTTACTTCAAAAGGCTCAAATCTTACCAGTTCTACTTTTCTTTCGCCTTTCAGCACCTGCCACGACCGCGCATTCAGTTTCAGGGCGTGCCTTTCGTCGTAGGCAATATCTATAATGCCCGAGTTCAGCAGCTGCGTAATGTAATCGGCCCATTCTTCATATTTCAGTTCTTTGCCTACACCAAAAGTTTTCAGGGTCTGGTAGTTATGCTCAAATATCTGGCGGGTCTGTGCCCCGCGTAGAATCTCAATCAGCAGCCCCATTGCTACTTTCTCATGTGCACGTGCAATGGCCGATAAGGCCTTCTGAGCAAAAACGGTGGCGTCAAACCTTATGGGTGGATTCCGGCAAACGTCACAATTACCGCAGTCCTGATGCACTTCTTCATTAAAGTAGCTGAGCAGTACACGCCTGCGGCAAATTTCTGTTTCGGCATATTGCTTCATGCGGTCCAGCTTCGCCAGTTGCACCTCTTTCATGTCTGGCGGCAGCTCCGACTTCTCAATCATTTCCTTCCGCGTTACAATATCTGCAAAACTGTAAAACAACAGCGTATCAGATGGCATCCCGTCTCGCCCGGCCCGGCCAATCTCCTGGTAAAAACTCTCCACATTAGATGGCAGGCTATAATGTATCACAAACCGCACGTTCGACTTATCAATGCCCATACCAAAGGCTATTGTTGCTACCATTACCTGTATCTCATCTTTAATGAAAGCATCCTGCACCTCCGAGCGCGTTTGCGCATCAACACCGGCATGGTAGTGCATGGCTTTAATTCCCAGTTTGCGTAGTCCTTCGGCCACCTCTTCCGTATTCTTTCGGCTCAGGCAATAAATAATGCCCGGTTCCCCCGGCCGGCTGGCAATAAACTGATGTATCACTTTCAGGCGGTTTCTTCCCGGCGACACCGCGAGGCTCAGGTTGGGGCGGTCAAAAGAGGCAATAAAAGTAGTGGCATCGGCAATGCCCAGTTGTTTCAGAATATCTTTGCGGGTTACCCTGTCGGCCGTAGCAGTAAGGGCAACCATTGGGGTATTGGCAAAGACACTTTTCAATATATGCAATTGGGTATATTCAGGCCTGAAATCATGCCCCCAGGTTGATACACAATGAGATTCATCAACGGCAATCAGCGAAACTTTCAGGGTCTTTATGTATTCCAGATAATTATTGCTTAGCAGTTTTTCCGGCGATATATACAGTAATTTCAATGCCCCCGAGCGACACTGTATTTCAATTTCCCTTTGTTCGGTGGGTGATAAAGAACTATTAATAAACGCAGCCGGAATACCATTGGCCAGCAATGCCTGCACCTGGTCTTTCATGAGCGCAATGAGTGGAGATATCACCAGCGTTAATCCTTCAAAAACCATAGCAGGCACCTGAAAACAAACCGACTTACCGCCTCCGGTGGGCATCAGCACCAGGCAATCCTGCCCGGCCAGTATGGTATCAATGATTTCAGACTGAAACGGTCGGAAGGAATCGTAGCCAAAATATTTCTTAAGAACCTGTTCTTTAGTCATGAGCACAATAAAATCTTCTATTAAACTTTAAGTGGTTGCGGTAAGAGTCCCTTTAGGGACGAAATATCAGTAGAAACTTTAACCATGTTGTTGCTTTTTGAGTCTTGTAGAGACGGTATATTTAAATATATCGTCATTACAAGACTTAGAAATCAATTTAACTAACATAAGCAACTTCAGGTATGTTATCCCTAACGGGTGGTGTTTTTGCAACAAAATAATTCATAATTCTGCTATCTCCGCAAATATCTCGTATTTTTACAAAAGAATAAACAACAAACTTGTATTACCGTATGAAAAAAAACATCTTAGCAGTTTTTCTCTTTAGTTCGTGCTCATTTTTATATGCACAAAACCCAAACACCCTCGACAAAGCAAAAATCTACGCAGCTACTATTTCTGCCGAAAACCTGAAAAAAGACCTGACCTACATTGCTTCTGATGAACTGGAAGGCCGCGATACCGGCTCGGAAGGACAAAAAAAAGCCGCCGATTACATTGCCAAACGCTTTGCAGACCTCGGCCTGCAACCTGTAGCATCTGACGGCAAAGGCGGCAAAGGCTATTTTCAGCATTTTAATCTATACAAAAAGGGCTGGAAAGACGCCTACATCAAAATAGGCAACAAAAAGAAAGAATTTTTTAAAGATTATTACCCCAATGGCCTTACCAGCATACCGCAGGAAGAATCGGTGCAGGTGGTTTTTGCAGGCTATGGTGTAGAGGCCGGTAATTACAGCGACTACAAAAATTTAGACGTAAAAAATAAAGCTGTTGTAATTCTGGAAGGTGAACCCAAAGATGCCGCCGGCAAAAGCTATGTAACAAAAGACGGAGAGAAGTCGGAGTGGGATGACAAAGCCGGCTTCACCAGAAAAACCTCACTGGCGGCTGGCAAAGGTGCCAGAATGCTTTTTGTGGTGTCGGCCTCAGACGAGACCGGATTCAAAAGTCTGGCAGCCGAAAGACGTGTGGTGTTGTCGCGTTTTAACCGCATGAGCATCAGCCAGGCTACAACACCCGAACAGCCTACCACAAACCCGGTTTTTTATATTTCAAAAGCCATGGCTGCCGAAATGCTCGATATCAAGCCTAAAAAATTTGATAAACTGGTTAATAAAATAGTAACCAGTGGCGTTAGCAGTGCGGGTTCAGTTAAGGAATCGAAGGTATCGGTAAAAGCCGAAAGGGGAGAAGTACCTGTTGAAACCATGAACGTGATGGGTTTTCTGGAAGGAACCGACAAAAAAGATGAAGTGGTGCTGGTAACCGCACATTACGACCACGTGGGTATTCAGGGTGGGCAGATACATAACGGCGCCGATGACGACGGCTCAGGCACCTGTGCAGTTCTTGAACTGGCCAGGGCATTCAGCCAGGCAAAAAAAGACGGCTTCGGGCCTCGCCGCAGTATTTTGTTTATGACAGTAACAGGCGAAGAAAAAGGCCTGTTGGGGTCGCAGTACTATGCCGACAAAGACCCGGTAATTCCGCTGGCTAATACCGTGTGTGACCTGAACATTGACATGATTGGCCGCATAGACAAAGAACACGCCCCGCGTGAAGACTATGTGTATATCATCGGCTCTGATAAATTATCATCAGAATTACATCAAATAAGTGAAGAGGCCAACAATAATTCGGTTAAATTTCAGTTAGATTATACATACAACGATCCCAAAGACCCAAACAGATTTTATTATCGTTCAGATCATTACAACTTCGCCAAGCATAAGATACCCGTTGCTTTCTACTTTACAGGGGTGCATGCAGACTATCATCGCCCGGGTGACGACGTAGAAAAAATCCTTTTTCCTAAATACAGACAGATTACAGAACTGGTATTTCATACAGCATGGGGGGTGGCGAATCGTGACGAAAGACTGAAAGTTGACAGTAATAAGCCCTGACCGGCCAGTTTTTTTTAAAAAAATAGTATTTTTCTGTGAAAAAAAATCGAGAACGAAAGTTTTAGTTATATGGCAGGAAGCATAATATTTAACTATCTGATAATGAAAAAGTTATGTTTTTAGCCCATACGGAAAATAGATATAATCAATCTTTAAAAAATGCAAAAGTATATTCTGATGATAAAAATTTATAAGGTTTGATATTTTTTGTTTCACCGATTTTGCTTAAACTTGTCCCACGATTGAAAAAGAATATTTAGCAGGTTTTTACAAAATTTTCTATTATTAATATTCTTTGTTTTAAAATTTTAACTTTTATTTACCAAAAAATTCATTGTATCATTTTTTAAAACCCTAAAAATTTCAAAGCTAATGGAAAAAAAGACTACAGCCCCAGCAGCAAAACCAGCAGCCCCTAAGTCTTCAAGTGGTGGATTAAATCCAGCGTTCGTTATCCCAATTTTATTAGTTATCGGTTTTTGTTTGTGGTATTTCATCCTAGGTGACCCAGCCAACTTCTCAGATCCCGAAATTAAACACAAACCAATTACTGCTATGGGTATAGTTTATTCAGGAGGTATCATCGTACCTATCCTGTTAACTTTCATGCTTTCAGTATTGGTATTCTCTATTGAGCGTTTCATTACAATCAACAAAGCTTCTGGTACAGGTGATTTGGATGCCTTCGTTCGTAAAGTACGTTCGTTAGTAGACTCAAACAACATTGCCGAAGCTATCAAAGAGTGTGACAAACAAAAAGGTTCAGTAGGTAACGTTACTAAAACCGCTCTACAAAAGTATAACCAATTGGCCGCTGATACTTCATTATTGAAAGATCAGAAATTGGTTGCACTTCAAAAAGAAGTTGAAGAAGCCACAACACTTGAGCTTCCAATGTTAGAGAAAAACCTTACTATTCTTTCAACACTAGCATCAGTTTCAACCCTTGTAGCCCTATTAGGAACTGTAATCGGTATGATCCGTTCATTCTTTGCTCTTGGTTCTGGTGGTGGTGCCCCTGATGCATCTGCTCTTGCAACTGGTATTGCTGAGGCCTTGATTAACACAGCCTTGGGTATCGGTACATCAGCGATCTCAATCATCATGTATAACTTATTTACCTCAAAAATAGATACGCTTACTTACAAGATTGACGAAATCGGAATGAGCCTTCAGCAAAACTTCGCTGCTCACCACTAAGAAAAGCAGTAAAGTTAACAGTAGTTTAAACTTTTAAATTTTTAAACAAAAGCTATGGCAGCACCGAAACCAGCCAGAAAAAGTCCATCAATGGATATGACTGCGATGTGTGACGTTGCGTTCCTACTCCTTACATTCTTCATCATGACTACCCAGTTCAAAAGTCAGGAGTCTGTAACAGTAGATACGCCTTCATCAGTGTCAGAAATTAAAATTGAGGACAAGGATATGGCTACGATTACCATTGATAAAGACGGCAAATATTATTTTGGCGTTACCAATCCGGTTGACAGATACGCGCTTATTCAGAAAATGAATGAGAAGTATAGCGCCGGCCTTTCGGAATCTGAGCAGGCTAGTTTTACAAAGTTATCTGAAACCGGTGTTTCAATCACTTCATTAAAACAATATCTTGCACTTCCGGACGCACAGAAAGGTCAGGTAAAAATTGCAGGTATTCCAAACGACAGTACAAAAAGTGAGTTGGTTGACTGGGTGAAAACCTATTTGTCAGACATCAACAAGAAAGCGAAACTGGCTGTTCGTGGCGACGTGAAAACGCAGTATCCTGCAATCAAAAAATTGTTTACAGAACTTGGTAAAAACGATATTAACAAATTTCAGTTAATTACCGATTCTGAAACGAAAGAATAGTAAATTTTCGAACCCTTAAATTACCAGATATAAAATGGCAGAAATACAGGAGTCCGGTGGTGGTGGTAAGAAAGGCGATAAGGTACGGTCCAAGAAAGCAGGTGGTAAACCTGATATGACACCGATGGTGGACTTGGGCTTCCTGTTGATTACTTTCTTTATGTATACCACTACATTCGGCAAGCCCAACATGATGAAGCTGAACATGCCTGATAAACCAAAGCCTGATGATCCGCCACCACCAGAGGTAAAGGTAACCAACACCATTACCGTTTTGATGGGGAAAGATGACAGAGTATTTTGGTATCAGAAGCCTCTTCCGGAATTAACCGTAGCAGATATTACCGAAACAGATTACTCTGCCGAAGGTATCAGAAAAGCTGTATTAGTTAAGAAAGCCAATGCACTTGATGTAAACAAGTTTACTGTTATCATCAAGCCAAGTGATGAAGCTAACTGGAAGAATACTGTAGATATTTTGGACGAAATGGCAATTACGAAGTCAGACCGCTACGCAATTGTTGATTTGGCTCCGAAAGAGAAGGAATTGCTTGACCAAAAGCTGGCAGAACCTAAAAAATAAGTAATCTAAGGAAAAAACAAACAAATCAATGGAAGCAAAAAATGCTAGTAACATCACCTTAGATGAAATTGTATTCGAAGGCCGTAACAAGGAATACGGTGCATATTCACTAAGGAAGAACTACTCAAGATACCTTACCAAAGCTTCTGTTATTGGTATTGGTATATTTGGTGGAGCATTGTTAGCGGCATGGAGTGTTAATAAATTTGGCGGTAATAAAGAAGAAGAACTTCAAACCGTTGAAATTGACCTCTCTAAGTTAAAGGAAGAAAAACAGGAAGAGAAAAAGCCTGATATTCCGCCTCCGCCGCAAGAGCCTGAACCACCAAAGCAGGAGATAGCGCAAATTAAGTTCATTCCGCCTGAACCAAAGGCCGATGAAGAAGTAAAGAATGAAGAACCACCACCAAAAGTGGAAGAGGTTGAAAATAAGGTTATTTCTAACGTGAACAAAGAAGGTGTTGAAACTGAAGAAGTTGCAGCGGCACCTCCACCGGTAGAAGCGCCTAAACCAGCTGAAATCGCTCAACCGAAAGAAGATGAAATCTTCACCACGGTTGAACAACAACCGGAGTTTCCGGGCGGTCTTAAGGAGATGTATACCTTCATTGGTAAAAACCTTAAATATCCGTCTCAAGCTCAAAGAGCCAACGTTTCAGGTAGAGTATTTGCTAAGTTCGTTGTTGAAAAAGACGGACGTATCGGCGACGTACAAGTTCTGAAAGGTATTGGTTTTGGTTGCGACGAAGAGGCAATAAGAGTTATTAAGTCGATGCCAAAATGGAATCCGGGTAAACAAAATGGTCGTAGCGTGCGTGTATTCTTTACCATGCCGATCAATTTCCAACTTGAGTAATAATGGCAGCACGACGTAATTCATCAGATAAGCAGCGTCAGGTATTTCAAAGGGTCTTACAATTGTCAATGGGCTTATTTGCCCTGGTTTACATGGTTTTAGGATACTTTGTAATTAAGTTGAAATGGTTGATGGTGCCGCTTTCAGATACGCTCGCTTATGCAATGGGCGCTTTGTTGATAGCCTATGGTATTTTCAGAGCATACAGAGCCTACCTGTCAATCAAAGACACGATGAATGACTGATTTTTTTCTTTAAAAACATGCCACTTTGTGTAACAGGGTGGCATGTTTTTTTAATTATTTTTTAATAATATTTTGTCTATTATTTTTTTTTCGTTGCCTATATAGTATTTTTACGTTGTTCAAACTTAAACTATAATAGAATTACTACAATGAGGAAGTTAATTCTCTTGGTTATCTGCGCTTTGCTTTTTTTGCGGTGTTCTAAACCCGACAAGCCGGATTTACCAAACGATGGGGAAATAACAATTGCAGCCGACGAATCACTTAAACCTATTATTGATGCCCAGGTAATGGCTTACAATGCACATTATCCGAAAGCCATTTTACATGTCAGATATATGCCCGAGCAAAAGGCAATGTCGTTGATGTTAAGTGATTCAGTTGATATTGCTGTTACAACCCGTGAAGCAACGCAAAATGAGCAGTCTTTTTTTGCATCGAAGAAAATAGCCTACCTGCCTGCAAAAATGGCGCTTGATGGTGTGGCTTTGATTGTTAACCCTGAAAACCCGATTGAAAATATTTCGCTGAAAGAGCTGAAAGATATTTTTGACGGAAAGGCGCATTCAGATTTTAAACTGGTTTTTGATAACAGTAATTCAAGCAACCTGAATTACATGATGCAGAAATTACAGATAAAAGATATGAACCGCGCCAATATCTTTGCTGCCAATGGCAATAAAGATGTATTAGAGTATATTAAGAAGAATCCAAAGGCTATTGGTATCATTGGTGGTAACTGGATTAGCGACCTTGACGACCAGAACAGCAGGGTTTTTATATCTAGTATTAAGGTGCTTGGCGTTTCGGCTTCAGATAGCCCGGCTGCCGCTGATTATTATAAGCCAACAACTGAATCGCTTCGTGCCAGGAAATATCCGCTTGAAAGGCGCGTTTATCTGCACACAATGGATCACTTCGGTTTAACCAAAGCATTTACCCGTTTTTGCTGTGCCCAGATAGGCCAGCTGGTGGTTGAAAAGTCAGGATTAATACCCTATTATGTCTATCCAAAAGGGGTGGTCATCAGCAGAGAACAGCCCAAATAGAACCCTGCCGGTATTTTTTTTGTTTTACAACCAGGGATTCAGACAAATCAGCATTAACAAATTATTAATAAACCTTAAATACAAGATTTTGTCTTAATCACCAATAGCAAAAGATTTAAAAAGTATTGCCCGATATGAACAAATTTTTTTCTGTATCGGAATTGTTTTTTAATTTTGCTTAATGTTTTTTTAATACAAAGAATCGTAAACCTAACTTCAGAGTGAAAATGAACAAGATTTTGAGATCTTTGTCAGTATCAGCAGTTGCGGTGCTGGCGTTGTCGTTCCACACCTTGGCACAAACAGTGCAGGACGGATTGAGAAATTTGGAGGCCGAGCGCTACAACGCTGCAGGAACTATTTTCAATCAACTGGTAAGCTCTGCTCCAACGGCAGAAAATTATTTTTATCAGGGTTACTATTATCTTAACTTGCCTGAGCCAGACCTGGAAAAAGCTAAAGATGCTTTTACTAAAGGAACAGCCGTTGATAAAAGACCTGATCCTCTGAACCGCGTAGGTTTAGGTGCAGTTAAATTATTGTCTGGCGATAAAGCAGGTGCAAAAGCTGACTTTGATTTAATTAAAAAAGATACAAAAAATAAAAACGCTGAAGTTTTATTCAGAATCGGAGATGCGTATGCCATTTCAGATAATCCGAAACTGAACGACCCTGCCGAAGCAGTGTTGAATATTCAGGCTGGTCTTGACCTGCTGAAAGTAAAAAACAACCCTGATTATTACATTGCGCTTGCAAAAGCATTTTTATTGAAAAACGATGGTGGCCCAGCCATGACAGCCCTTGAAAACGCGCTGGGAATGGGCCAGAAAGCAGCTATTATTCACACAGAAATGGGTAGAGTATGGTTTCAGGGTAAAAGTTATCCTTCAGCACAAAAAGAATTTACTGAGGCTATCACAGCTGACCCGGACCACGCACCAGCTTACAGATATTTAGGTAACCTTTATACCGTTTTCGGTAAATATGACCTGGCTGCCAAAAACGCCAAATTGTATCTTGAGAAAAGTGAGGCTTCAGACGCTTCTAAACTTAACTACGTAAAACTGGCGTTTACAGTTAAAGATTATGATGGCGCTACAAACGTATTGAATTCTATCTTCGATAAAATTCAGGACCCTGTTAAATACCGTTTGAGAGGTTATACGCAAGTTGAAAAAGGAGAGTGTGCCGAGGGTATCAAAAATATCCAGGAGTTTTTAAACAAGGCTCCAAAAGATCGCCACCTGCCATCTGATTACGGTACAATCGGTAAAGGTTATATCTGTATCAAAGATGATGCAAACAAAGCTCTGAACGACTCTTTGGGTATCCTGAGCATGCAAAAGGCTATAGAAATGGGAGATACCACTTCAAATTATCTGAACGATATAGCCAATGTTTATAAAGCCGCTAAAAGATGGGATAAACTGGCTCAGACTTTAGAGAAATCAATTGCAGCTTCTAAAAAAGCAGGAGCGCCGGATTATTATAATCTTGCTGACGCCTACATGCGTTCAAAAGAATATGTGAAAGCAGACTCAGCTTTGTCTAAAACAATTGAATTGTATCGTGATACCTGGTTGGTACCTTATATTATCAAAGCACGTGCAAAACAATATGCAAATCCGAACGACTCAACTTTCTCAGCTGCCAAGGTTTATGAAAAATACATTTCATTAGTGCCAGAGGCTGACAAAGTGAAAGATAATACAAAAAGATACCTGGCTGAGGCTTATGGTTATTTAGGTACAAAGGCTCTTTTGCTTGATAAAGACACAACCAAGGCAAAAGAATACATGAACCTGGTGTTAATCTACGACCCAACCAATCAGCAGGCTATAAAAGTTCTTGAAATTATTAATGGTGGTAATGGTACTGCTGCTCCGGCTGGAACAGCCGCGCCGGCCAACAATAACCCTGCAAATGGGGGTCCGAAAGGATGATGATCTAAAATAAAGTAAAAAAATGGGGCTCGTTTCTGTCAGAAGCGGGCCCCATTTTTTTATCGGTTTCAAATTATTTGCATTGAAAATGTGCATCTTACAAAATTTGATTTTATTTTTGTCGTCCTGCTCTTTACGCAAACCTGAAAGGGACAGTTATGACCATTAATTTTATCTATGTTTAATCTTGTAATTTTTGGACCTCCCGGTGCCGGAAAAGGCACACAATCAGCTAAGATTATTAACAAATACAAGCTAGCTCATATTTCAACAGGCGATATGTTCAGAATGCATATCAGCCAGGATACCGAGCTTGGGAAACGTGTAAAGCAGATATTGGCCGACGGATTGCTGGTGCCTGATTCTATCACCATTGATATGCTGGAAGAAGAGGTACAACGTAACCCAGATGCCAGCGGCTTTATTTTTGATGGTTTCCCTCGTACGGTTAATCAGGCCGAAGCGCTTGATAAATTCCTGGAGGGTAAAGGAGAAAAGATAGACCTGGTTTTGCAGCTGGACGTAACAGAGGCAGAAATTAAAAACCGCATTGCCGAAAGAAAGAAGGTAAGCGGCAGAGCCGATGACGACCAAGATAAATTATTAAAACGCATAGACGAATATTTTACCAAGACTATCCACGTGCTGCCGTTCTATCAGCAACAAGGCAAAGTGGTAAAAGTGAACGGTATTGGTGAAATAGAAGCCATATTCGGTGCCATTTGCGAAGCAATTGACTCCGCAATGGTTCATTGAAAACCGTTTAGTGAGTGAGAGAATCGGTGATTTTACTGTCGCCGTTGCACAGATTAACTGGTTTTAATCAGGCAGTTACTCATTCACTAAATCATACAATTGTTCAAACGACCCAAAGATTATGACAAGTAATTTTATTGATTATGTGAAAATAAATTGCCGCTCGGGCAATGGTGGGGCTGGGTCTAAACATTTTAGAAGAGAAAAGCATGTACCTAATGGCGGGCCGGACGGCGGAGACGGCGGTCGCGGTGGCCATATTGTTCTTAGAGGAAATGCCCAGCACTGGACACTCCTGCACCTGAAATACCGTAAGCACATAAAGGCTGAACACGGCGTAGCAGGTGAAGGTGGCAGAAGAGCCGGTGCCCAGGGTAAAGATGAAATCATAGAGGTGCCATTAGGCACCGTAGCCAGAGATGCCGAAACCGGTGAATTACTAGGTGAAGTAACACAAGACGGCGAAAAAATTGTTTTGCTGGCAGGTGGCCGGGGTGGTTTAGGAAATTACCATTTCAGAAACTCAACCAATCAGGCGCCCGAATATGCCCAGCCCGGTGAAGAAGGTGAAGAGTTATGGATAATACTGGAACTGAAAGTGCTGGCCGATGTAGGTCTGGTGGGTTTCCCTAATGCCGGTAAGTCAACACTTTTGTCTGTTGTTTCTGCTGCGAAGCCCGAAATTGCCGATTATCCCTTTACTACCATTGTGCCTAATCTGGGTGTGGTGTCATACAGAGATTACAGGTCTTTTATTATGGCCGATATCCCCGGTATTATAGAAGGCGCCTCAGAGGGCAAAGGTCTTGGCCTGCGTTTTTTGCGGCACATTGAGCGTAACTCGATTTTGCTGTTTCTTGTAGCCGCCGATAGCGAAAACCCCCTGAAAGAGTATAAAACACTTCTGAAAGAAATAAAACTGTATAACCCCGAACTGCTCGACAAAAAACGTATTCTGGGTATATCTAAATCTGAGTTAATAGACGACAAACAATTGGCCAAAATCAGGAAGAAAATACCGCTTGATTTACCTTATGTGTTTTTCTCTTCTCTGGCTAACCAGGGAATCGACGAGCTAAAAGATTTAATCTGGCAAAATCTGAACGAAGAATAAGTTTCTTCTGCCAGAAATATAAACAGAGTAGTTTTTTCCTGAATTGGCAAAAGCTTTTTTAAGATTAAAGCATTGCGGTGTGCCCTTAAAATTTTAGACCCCAGAGGCGCTTGCTATTTAATTTAACCATGAAGAAAGTACTTGTAATTTTATTTTTGTTTGTAAATTCAAGTGTTTTGGCACAACTCCAGATTACTTTTCCGATGAGCCGTGCTGTTTTTCAAAGAAACAGTTCTGGCGGAGGGGTTATTCCTGTTGCAGGTTCTTTTCAGTCGAAACTCGACAGGGTAGACGTACGCGTTCTAGCCATCAATGGTGGCGCGTCTACTGATTGGGCAACCATAAACATTAATCCTAATACCGGCACTTTCAATGGCAGCATTTCTGCCTGGGGTGGTTGGTATCAGCTTGAAGTACGAGGCATTAAAAATCAACAGATTGTAACAACTGCCGTATTAGATAAAGTTGGGGTAGGTGAGGTATTTGTAATTGCCGGGCAGTCTAATGCTATGGGGTACGCAGGTTTCGGCAATCCCCCGGCTACTGATGACCGCGTCAATGTGGTTACAAATTACTACTCTTTCGGCCAGATACCTGAAGTTCCTTATCCTGTCATTGGTCATCTCGACGAAAATACAAAAATAGCTCCCTTAGGAGGCAGTTCATGGTGTTGGGGCAGGCTGGGCGACCTGCTTACTTCTAAACTGGGTGTGCCTGTGTTATTTTTTAATACGGCCATGGAGTCAATGAGTGTTGAATCATGGCAGGTAAGTGCCGACGGCGGAAGAGGCTATGATTATTACTCTGGCAATTATGCATTACCGGGTTACCCATACGACAACCTTCGTAAATCGCTTTACAATTACGTAAATATGTTTGGTGCCAGGGCGGTATTATGGCATCAGGGTGAAACCGACAGCGATAAAGGTACTACCTTTGACGTTTACCGTAATACCCTTCAATACCTGATTCAGCGCAGCAGAACAGATAGCGGAAAAAACCTTAGCTGGGTTGTCAGTAAGGTGTCACGCACTAAAGATAGGCCAACTTCTCCAACAATTTTATCTGCACAGGAAGCAGTTATTGTTAATTACAGCAACGTATTCAGAGGCCCCGAAACCGATGGCATTACTACCAGAGTTGACGGCGTCCATTTTTTCGGGCAGGGATTAATTGACCTTGCCAATGCCTGGAATGATAAACTGAATACTGATTTTTTTAGCCGGTCAACCCCGGTTCAGGCTTCTGCGCAGGTAAATTTCAGTGTAAACTGCAATGTGCAGAATACCGGTGCGCCGCTTAATATAAGTATGCAGGATGGCTACACTAATTATAAATGGACCAACGGTTCTATTGACCTCAACAATAACCGCAATATAGCAGTTGGTAATGGTTTTTTCAGAGGCAAGGCAACTGATGCGCTGGGTAATGTTTATTTTACCCAGGGAATTAATTATTCGGGTGAATTGATACCCGGTAGGCCGTTGATTATACCCGAAAGCGCCACCAGTTTTTGTGATGGAGGCGCGGTGAGGCTATCAACTAATGTTGACGAAGACTTCTACTGGTCAACTGGGTTAAATACCAAATCTATTGTTGCAAATAGCGCAGGCTCATTTACAGTAACCAAGTTTAATTTTCTGGGCTGTAGTGCGGTGTCAGAGGCAACCAATATTACGGTGTTTCCGAACCCCGAGGCCAGAATTATAGCCGAGGGACCTACCACATTTTGTCAGGATAAAACCGTTACGCTTCGTTCTGCCGCAGCAAATGGCAATTTGTGGAGTACGGGTCAAAATACACCAAGTATTACGATTGGTAATTCAGGCGACTACACCCTGAAAGTTAAAAACGAATTCGGTTGTGAAACTACCTCAAGCAAACTAACGGTAACGGTTAACCCAAAACCGGCGAAACCTTTTCTGACAGCCAGCGGGCCGACAGTTTTTTGCGCTGATGCCAGCGTAACACTTACTTCTGATGTCCGTGAAGGCATTCAATGGAGCACTGGGGCATCCTGGTACGAAATCATTGTGAACCAGACAGGTAATTATTCTGTAACTGCCACTAACACTTTTGGATGCCAGCAGGTATCTGAACCTGTGGCTGTTCAGGTAAATCCTCTACCTGCAAAGCCAACCATTTTTGCAAGTGGCCCTACTACTTTTTGCGAGGGCTCAAGTGTAATCCTTACGTCATCAACCAGTGTTAATGGTTATATATGGAATAATTCTACCGCAGCACAAACCGTTAATACCTCTACTTCAGGCGTGTTTTCTGTTAAAACCAGAAATGAAAACGGTTGCATCTCTCCGGCTTCTGACGAGGTACAGGTTGATGTAAAACCTAACGCTCAGGCTATTACGGTTACGAAGTCGGGGCCTTATTCACTGGAAGCCCTGCCCACAGGCACAGTTGATTCACAATTTGAATGGGTCAAGGATGGCATAAGGTTATCAGACACCGGAAAAATAATCAAAGGCAGGTCGTCAGGTAATTATACCGTAAGGGGCTCCATAAGTTATATTGTTAATACAGGGGCATCGTTAAAATGTTACTCTCCGTATTCGGCTCCTTTGTATTATGTAATAGACCCGGCTGATAACGGTACAATTGTTTTTCCGAATCCCGTGGTTGACGGACTCATGAATATTGAAACACTGAAAGACTATACCAACGTTAATGTTACTTTTTTTGATATGAAAGGCAATAACGCTTTGGCTTTTTATATTGGTAATTTAAATACACGCCAAACCCTGAACCTGAAAAACCTGGCAAAAGGTTTATATGTGGTAAGAATTGCAAGCAAAGATTACCAGATATTCAAGCGTGTTATTGTTGAATAACGGCCATGTGCCTTATGTTTGTTTTAGCCATCATTAAATGCCATAAACAATAAGGGAAGTGTACGGTTTTTATTCAAAAAGTGTATAAATATGAGTATAAATCTATTTTAACCTGACTTTTATGCTGCATAAGAAATGGCTCGCTGTTATCTTCTGTATTTTTACACTTAGCGCTTACTCGCAAATTCAGATTAATTTTCCGGTTTCAAGAATTGTTTTTCAACGAAACAATAATAATGTAGCTACCGTAAATATTAACGGCAGTTACCTCAATTTCCTTGACCGGATTGAGGCAAGGGCGATTCCGGTAAAACAGGGGCAAGGCAAAGAACTGGGCTGGAGCCCCATCAGTAATACCTTAACCACCGGTATTTTTAATGGGTCTTTAGAGCTGAGCGGCGGTTGGTATAACCTTGAAATACGAGGCATTCTGAATAATCAGGTCGTGGCTAACGCTACCATAGAAAAAATAGGTGTTGGCGAAGTATTTATAGTGGCGGGTCAATCAAATGCTCAGGGAGACGCCAAATTTGCAGGTGGTGATATTGGTGCTACTGATGACCGGGTATCAACCGTTGACTTCTACCAGAATTTTCTGGACGAGACCATTCTTCCTTTCAGGTTTACTCAAATGGGTAATGCAACCCGCATGGCTCCTTATAATTATGTTCCCTGGTTTTGGGGCAGGCTGGGTGATAAACTAGCCCAGAGGCTCAATGTGCCTGTTTTGTTTTATGGTGCCGCTCTGGGCGGTATAGGTGCCAACGCATGGCAGCGGTCTGCTAATGGAGAAGACCTCACTAAAGAGCTGCCTACTTTTATTGCAGTACCCGGCATGCCTTATCGTGCCATGAAAGCCGCCTTGCAATATTATGTATCGCGCACTGGTGTACGTGCCGTGTTGTGGCAGCAAGGTGAAAGCGACGAATCTACGCCATCTGAAAAATACCTTGAGTATATGAAGACCGTTATTGAAACCAGCAGGAAAGATAGCGGCAAAGAAGACCTGGCATGGGTAATGGCAAGGTCGTCGCGCAATCCGGTTGAGCAGCCAAATGTTATTAATGGACAGAATATGATTATTGTTCAGGTGCCTCATGTTTTCCCCGGGCCTTTTACAGACCAGATAGTGGGCACAGACTACCGGGCAGACGGTATCCATTTTCATAAAGAAGGCCTGAATATGGCAGCTGAATACTGGAATAATGCCCTTGATAACAGAATCCTGACCAGCTCAAGCCCATTACCCGCCCGCGCCTCTGTTGCGCTCAATGTTATTTGTAATGCCAACGACCAGAATGGTAAATTTAAAATTGAAGTGGCTGGCAATTACAGTAAGTACCTCTGGAGCAACGGAAGCACTGCTCAGTCAATTGCAGTAAATAGCGGCAGTTATTCGGTTCAGGTGCATGATGCCGCCGGGAATATGTATTTTTCTCAGCCGGTTAATATTGCCGAACAGAACACGGTAACAAAACCGGTTGTTTCGGTTATGGGGCCGGCTATATTCTGCGACTCCGACAGCATCGTTCTGAAATCTTCTTCCTTAACTGGCAATGTCTGGAACAATAGTAAAACTGGTCAGAATCTGATTATTAGAAACAGCGGTACGTATTTTGTTACCAGTTATAGCATTAACGGCTGCAAGGCTGTGTCAGACCCCGTTATCATAGAGGCCAGGCAGGGGCCACCCAAGCCGGTTATTAGTGCCAGCGGCCCTATTACTTTTTGCGAAGGAGGCAATGTGAATCTGACGGCCCCGCAAAGCCTTGAATACGTCTGGAGCAATAAAACCAAAGCCCGCAGCATTAATGTAACCACCTCTGGTGTTTTTTATGTGCAGGTAAAAGATGAAACCGGCTGTTTTTCTCAGCCATCAGACGAGGTAGAAGTTATTGTAAGAGAAAGCCCGCCCGAAACATCTATAGCACAAACGGGGCCTTATGTTTTAGCGACCACCAATCAGGGGCGTTTCGGCTCTGTTTTTGAATGGACCCGCGATGGCGTAAAGCTATCTGATTCGCAAAGTTTCATCAGGGTAGGGCAGTCGGGCGCGTACACCGTAAAAGAGTCTGTCATTTATTCATTTGCCAATCGCCCGTCTCTGACTTGCTCGTCGCCTGTTTCCAAGGAGTTCAATTTTGTTTTTGAGCCATCAGATAACTTTGCCAAGGTTTTTCCGAACCCCGTTTCTGATAATCTGCTGAATATTGAATCTTTTTATACATTAAAAGACGTTCGAGTTCAGTTTTATGACACCAAAGGAGGCATTGTAAGAGATTTTTATGTTGGCGAGCTTAACCCCAGGCAAACTTTAAGCCTGGCGGGTATACCCAAAGGGCTGTACCAGGTAATTGTAAAAAACAACGAATACAAAATAATCAAGCGGGTTTTGGTTCAATAAAAGCCTTAAAAGCAGGCCTTCGTAATACCTGAATGATTGTAAAACAAATGCCGCCTGCATACAGGCAGTGCCGGGCTACGGAAGATAAAAAAAAAGTTTTCATAAAATACTGAAAGGGTTGAAGATTCAACCCTTTTTTATTTTGTTTCTAAACTTTACGTTAGTAATTTTGAAACGCAATTTATTTGTACCTTTACATACGAATTAATCGTTACTAATATAGGGTCGTAAATCCCGGGCCCTTTGTTACTGATACTATTACAGTTATTATGAAAGAATACTTGCCATCAGATTTTCTCCCGATTTTGGTGCAGTTAATCGCTGCCGTTGGATTTATTGTTTTTACCATGATTGTTACCCACTCAATCGGCCCGAAAAGACACAGCGTTAAAAAAGACGACCCTTTCGAGTGCGGTATTGAATCAAAGGGTGACGCCCGAACTCCCATTTCAATCAAGTACTTTCTAATCGCCATTCTGTTTGTGCTGTTTGATGTTGAAATCATTTTCATGTACCCCTGGGCGGTCAACTTCATGAAACTCGGCTGGTTTGGTTTTGTTGAAATGATAATGTTTTTGGGTTTGTTAATGACCGGTTTTTACTACATCATAAAAAAAGGTGTTTTAACCTGGGAAAAAGATTAAGCGAGCGTAGGTCGGGCTGGTGGTCCGACACTTTTATTTTGCAGCGTGCAGGTGTGAATGATAAGTTGGTTCTGTTATTGACCAGTTCAATAGAATCAGATTTATGGCTCACTTACCCCATCGCTAAATTACTCAATAATTAATATAATGTTTGGGCTTAAGTTTTATTTTGAGTCTTTAAACACCTACCAGATATATGAGTTCAGTTAAAATGGTGGAAGCACCGGAAGGATTTGAAGGAGCAGGATTTTTTGCTACCTCGCTAGATAAAGTAATTGGTATGGCGCGTAGCTATTCTCTATGGCCGCTTCCTTTTGCCACATCTTGTTGTGGTATTGAGTTTATGGCAACTATGGGGTCTCACTATGATATTTCTCGCTTTGGCTCTGAAAGACCCAGTTTTTCTCCGCGTCAGGCAGACCTGTTAATGGTGATGGGCACAATAGCTAAAAAGATGGGCCCTGTTGTAAAACAGGTGTACCTGCAAATGGCAGAGCCCCGCTGGGTAATTGCCGTGGGTGCCTGTGCATCAAGCGGTGGTATTTTTGATACCTACTCGGTATTGCAAGGTATAGACCGCATTATACCGGTTGATGTGTACGTACCCGGCTGCCCTCCTCGCCCGGAACAGATTCTTGACGGTTTGATGCAGATACAGGAGCTGGCCAGAAATGAGTCGTTGCGCCGCAGAAATACCCCTGAATATTCAGCTTTGTTAGAGTCTTATAATATACAGTAGAGCATTTAGCGAATGAGTGTGTGATTATTTGATTTTTAATAATTTACTAATCACTCATTTACAAAACCACTAAATCACTAAATAGCCTCAACCATTAATAGAATTACATGTTAAGTAATCAACAAATTGCAGAAGATTTATTAGCTCATTTTGGTGAGAATGTAAAGAATTTTGAAGAGCCTCATGGGCTTCTCACCTTTACTACCAATCGCCAGAATATTATCAATCTGCTGGTTTATCTTAATAAGCACGAAACTTTCCGTTTCCGTTTTCTGACCGACATCTGCGGCATTCACTTACCTGACAGCAAGGGCGAAGAGTTTGGCGTAATTTACCATGTTCATAGTCTTGAAAACAACGTGCGCATCCGTATCAAGGTGTTTCTGTCGGCTGACGATATCCACATCCCTACGGCAACTACCCTTTATGCAACGGCTAACTGGCTTGAAAGAGAAACGTATGATTTCTATGGTATTATCTTCGACGGCCACCCGAATCTGAAGCGTATTTTGAATATTGAAGAAATGGATTACTTCCCGATGCGGAAAGAATATCCTTTGGAAGATGCTACCCGAAACGACAAGATTGATGCGCTTTTCGGCAGATAATATAAATTTTACCAATGGGTCAGACTGTTTTACTATAGCCGGCTTAATTGAAAATTGAATACAATGGCAGAAGAACTGATTATCCCAAAAAACACTACTGATGCGTTGGCTCTTAACAGGCCAATTGTTGAAGATACAGAATATACTACGCTTAATCTGGGGCCTACCCACCCTGCAACACACGGTATCTTTCAGAACGTGTTGAAAATGGACGGTGAGAAAATTGTATCAGGAGAACAAACCGTCGGGTATATCCACCGGGCTTTTGAGAAAATCGCCGAACGCCGCCCTTTCTATCAGATTACCACCCTCACCGACCGCATGAACTACTGTTCGTCTCCCATCAATAACATGGGCTGGCACATGACGGTTGAAAAACTGCTGGGTGTAGAGGTTCCTAAACGTGCGCAATACATCAGGGTAATTATGATGGAGCTGGCCCGTATTGCCGACCACCTGATATGTAACTCTATTCTTGGGGTAGATACCGGCGCCTATTCAGGCTTCTTGTACCTGTTTCAGGAAAGAGAGAAAATATACGAAATCTACGAAGAAATGTGTGGTGCCCGCCTTACTACCAATATGGGTCGTATCGGCGGCATGGAGCGTGATTTATCTCCAACTGCATTGAATAAAATCAAGCAATTGATTTATACCGACCTGCCAAAAACACTGGCTGAGTTTGAAAAGCTATTCAATAGAAACAGAATATTTATCGACAGGGTAGTGAACGTAGGCCCGATAACGGCTGAACGCGCCCTTGAATATGGCTTTACCGGCCCTAACCTGCGTGCTGCCGGTGTTGATTACGACGTTCGTGTAATGGAGCCTTATTCATCATACCAGGACTTCGAGTTTGATATTCCGGTTGGCCATAACGGCGATACTTACGACCGCTTCATGGTTAGGAATCAGGAAATGTGGGAGAGTATGAAGATTATCAGACAGGCGCTTGAAAACCTGCCCGAAGGCCCATACTATGCCAATGAAGACCATTACTACCTGCCACCTAAACAAGAAGTTTACCGCAGCATGGAGGCACTTATTTATCACTTCAAGATTGTGATGGGTGAGATTGATGCCCCCGTTGGTGAGGTTTATCATGCAGTTGAAGGCGGAAACGGAGAGTTAGGATTTTATCTGGTAAGCGATGGCGGCCGTGCTCCTTATCGTTTGCACTTCCGTCGCCCTTGTTTTATTTATTACCAGGCCTACCCTGAAATGTGTAAAGGTGTTTCCATTTCAGATGCCATCGCAATTATGAGTAGCCTTAATGTAATTGCCGGAGAACTAGACGCCTAAAATTTGATTACCTAAAATGACTGAAATTAAAAATACAGTAGCTTTTACACCTGAACGCCTGGCCAAAGCCCAGGAAATGATAGCCCGGTATCCTGAAGGAAAGCAGAAGTCGGCATTGATGCCTATTATGCACCTGGCGCAGGAGCAATTTGCCTGGATGAGTCAGGATGTAATGGATTACGTGGCTTCTTTATTGAACATTACACCGGTTGAGGTGTATGAGGTGGCCACTTTTTATACCATGTTCCACCTTGAGCCGGTTGGTAAGCACGTAATAGAGTATTGCCGCACAGGCCCTTGCGTGTTGATGGGCGGTGAAGAAGTGTATGCGCATCTGACCCAGAAGCTGGGCGTGAAAAAAGGACAAACAACCGCCGACGGCCTGTTTACGCTCAAAGAAGTGGAGTGTCTGGCTGCTTGTGGCTGGGGGCCTTGTTTCCAGATTCGTGAAAAATACTACATGCATCTTACCAAAGATAAAGTTGACGAGATAATTGAAGAATTATCTAAATAAAATAAGGCTGTTTTCAGCCCTGTTCACTAACAGAAGAATTTGATTTTTTAACAGAGTATCATGAAGATATTAACCGAACATATTAACACCCCGGGTATTGACACTTTTGATGTTTATCGCAGTAAAGGTGGCTATACGGCTGTTGAGAAGGCGCTAAAGAAAATGACCCCCGATGAAGTGGTGGAAGAAGTAAAGAAATCGGGTGTGCGTGGTCGTGGTGGTGCGGGTTTCCCAATGGGTATGAAGTGGTCTTTTCTGGCAAAGCCAGAGGGTGTGCCTCGTTATCTGGTTTGTAATGCCGATGAGTCAGAGCCGGGTACGTTCAAAGACCATTACCTGATGAAGAACCTGCCTCATCTGTTGATTGAGGGTATGATTATTTCAAGTTATGCTTTGGGTGCCAATAAGTCTTTCATTTATGTGAGGGGCGAGTTAATGTACGTGATTCGCATTCTTGAAAAAGCCATAGAAGAAGCAAAAGCTAAAGGCTTTTTAGGAAAAAATATATTAGGAAGCGGTTATGATTTAGAACTGGTAGTGCACCCGGGTGGTGGCGCTTATATTTGTGGAGAAGAAACCGCCTTGCTTGAGTCATTGGAAGGTAAAAGAGGAAACCCCAGAAATAAGCCGCCTTTCCCTGCCGTTAAGGGTCTTTACCAATGCCCTACGGTTGTAAACAACGTTGAGTCTATTGCCACAACCTCATGGATTATCAATAACGGCGGTGAAGCATACGCCACTTACGGTATCGGTAAAAGTACAGGAACCAAATTGATTTCAGCTTCAGGGCATATCAACAAGCCTGGAGTGTACGAAATCAACCTGGGTTTGTCATGTGATGAATTCCTGAACTCAGACGAGTACTGTGGTGGTGTTCGTAAAGGCCATACGCTGAAAGCCGTTGTGGCAGGTGGGTCGTCAGTACCAATCGTACCGGGGCATCTGTTTCTGAAAACCGCTAACGGTGAAGACCGCCTGATGAGCTACGAGTCGTTGTCAGACGGTGGATTTGCAACCGGAACCATGTTGGGTTCTGGTGGTTTCATTGTGTTTGACGAAACAGCCTGTATTGTACGCAATACCTGGAACTTTGCCCGTTTTTATGAACATGAATCATGCGGCCAATGCTCTCCTTGCCGCGAAGGTACCGGCTGGATGCAAAAAGTGCTGAACCGCATTGAACACGGAAAAGGCTCTATGCATGATATTGACCTGCTGGTTGATATATCGAAGAAAATAGAAGGTAATACGATTTGTCCGTTGGGTGACGCCGCCGCATGGCCGGTGGCCTCGGCTATCCGCCATTTCCGCGACGAATTTGAGTGGCATGTAAAACACCCGATAGAGGCCACAAAACCCGGTGCAGTATATATGAAAGAAAGCGTGTTGGTTTAAGCATCTTGTTTTTGATTTAAGAAATTTGATTTTATGGAAAATACAGCCCCTCAATTATTTAAAGTAACCATTGATGGTGTGGAAGTAGAAGTGCCACCGGGAACAACCATTTTACAGGCAGCCCGTAAAATTGGTCCTGAAGTTGCACCTCCGGCTATGTGTTATTATGAGCCTCTGAAGGGCTCGGGTGGTAAATGCCGTGCCTGTCTTGTAAAAGTAACAGCCGGTTCAGCCAAAGACCCGCGCCCAATGCCAAAGCTGGTTGCTTCTTGTATTACACCTATTCAGGATGGAATGGTGGTTGAAAACTACACCAATGCACAGGTAGTAGATGCAAGAAAATCGGTGGTTGAGTTTCTGTTAATCAATCACCCGCTTGATTGCCCCATTTGTGACCAGGCTGGTGAATGCCACCTGCAGGACTTCTCTTATGAGCATGGTGTAGGTAACACCCGCTACGAAGAAGACCGCCGGACTTTTGAAAAAGAAGACCTGGGCCCATATATTCAGCTGCACATGACACGCTGTATCTTGTGCTACCGTTGTGTTTATACCGCCGATCAGATTACTGATAATCGCGTACATGGCGTAATGAACAGAGGCGACCACGCAGAGATATCAACCTATATCGGTAAAGCTATTGATAACGATTTCTCAGGAAACGTTATTGATGTATGCCCCGTAGGCGCCCTAACCGATAAAACGTATCGTTTCAAAAACCGTGTGTGGTTCTCTAAACCGGTTGATGCACACTGCGACTGTGAGAAATGTAGCGGTAAAGTACAGCTATGGTATCGTGGCGATGAGGTGATTCGTGTAACAGCACGCAAAAACGAGTGGGGAGAAGTGAAAGAGTTTATCTGCAACACCTGCCGTTTTGAAAGAAAACAAACCAGCCAGTGGACAATCGAAGGCCCTACCAAAGTAGCGCGTGCGTCGGTTATTTCGGCCAATAAATATGGAGCCAATCTGGTTAAAAAACCTGATTTCGCACTGAAACTGGCTGAGTCTCAATACAAAAAAATTGATGATAAACGTGAGTATCTGCACGAAATGAGTGAAATTGAGCAGTCGGCAGATTTCAAAGCGCTGATGGCAAAGGATGAAAAATATTTTGGGCATAAGTAATTAACAAACTATGAACGGTTTTATTCAATGGGCAAACGAAACAATGTTTCTTTGGAAAGCCCTCATAATTTTAGTGATTTTTGCAATTACGTTGGGTATTGCCGCTTATTCTACCTGGGCTGAGCGTAAAGTAGCCGGATATATTCAGGACAGACCCGGCCCTAACCGTGCCGGATGGGGTGGTTTGTTGCAACCATTGGCCGATGCTGGTAAAATGTTCTTTAAAGAAGATTTTATTCCGGCGCAGGCAGATAAATGGTTGTTTATTCTGGGCCCTTGTTTGTCTATGTTCACAGCCTTGATGTCAAGTGCAGTAGTGCCTTTCGGAAATTCTTTTCTGATTGACGGTAAATTTGTGGCAGTACAGGCCATTGAAATTAACATCGGTATTCTTTATGTATTCGGTGTGGTTTCTTTAGGTGTTTATGGTGTAATGATAGGCGGTTGGGCATCTAACAATAAGTTCTCATTATTAGGTGCCATCCGTGCAGCATCACAAAATATCAGTTATGAGCTGGCAATGGGTATGTCAATCATCGCTATTCTGATGCTTACCGGCTCTTTGTCAATTCGTACCATTGTTGAGCAGCAACATGGTTTCAACTGGAATTTCTTTTATCAACCATTGGGTTGTTTAATATTTATTGTTTGTGCTTTTGCCGAGTGTAACCGTACACCATTCGACTTGCCTGAGTGTGAAACCGAGCTGGTTGGTGGCTACCATACGGAATATAGCTCAATGAAACTGGGTTTCTATCTGTTTGCCGAGTATATTAATATGTTTGCTTCTTCGGCGGTAACTGCCTGTTTGTTCTTTGGCGGATACAATTATCCGGGTATGGACTACGTTCAAAATGCTTTAATAGGCTGGTTTGGTCAAACAGTAGGTTATAATGTGGCTACTTTCATTGGTATTGGCAGCATGTTTGTGAAAATTCTTTTCGGAATCTTCTTCTTCATGTGGGTACGCTGGACACTCCCTCGTTTCCGTTACGACCAACTAATGAATCTGGGCTGGAAAGGCCTGATACCTTTAGCAGTAGCTAATCTTGTAATTACAGCAGTAGCCATGCTTTCAGGTTACAGATTGGTAGGAATCTGGGTTGGCTTGGCTGTAATGATTCTGATCATCTCTGCTTTCTGGGCCTTACGTCCGCGAAAGAAAGAGGCAATTTTAGGTGCTTAAAAAGTCAGGGTGTTATTATATACCTGCATTGAAATACTAACATTATGCAATTAACTAATAGAGCTAAAAAAACAGATAAGACCGAGCTGAGTTTGTTTGAACGCAGCTACTTACCATCTTTAGCGGCAGGTTTAGGAATTACCATCCGTCACTTTTTCATGAAGAAGCCGACCATCCAGTATCCTGAACAAAAAAGATACCTGGGTCCGGTTTTTCGCGGGCATCATATCCTGAAAAGAGATAACGAAGGTCGCGAGCGTTGCACTGCCTGTGGTTTATGCGCAGTGGCTTGCCCGGCTGAAGCCATTTCAATGGTGGCTCAGGAGAGAAAGAAAGGCGAGGAGCATCTGTATAGAGAAGAGAAATATGCAGCGGTTTATGAGATAAACATGTTGCGTTGTATTTTCTGCGGGCTTTGCGAAGAGGCCTGTCCGAAACAAGCCATTTACTTGCGTCATGACAAATTTGTGCCGGTATTTACCGAGCGTGAAGACGTAGTTTTTGGTAAAGACAAACTGGTGGAAGACCCTAACGAACGCTACCACCGTGATGCCTGGACAAAAGAAGACGCAATGAAACTTTGGAAAAACGCTTAATTCTATCGAGAAAATACTGATATGGAATTTTTTAAAAACTTATTACATCTGCCTCCTATCTATTACACATTTGCAATTCTTTCGATACTCACCCTCTTCGGGGCGTTGGGTACCGTTATGTCGCGCAACCCTGTGCATAGTGTAATTTATCTGATTGTAACCTTCTTTTCGCTTTCAGCGCACTATATTTTGTTAAATGCACAGTTTCTTGCTGCTGTAAACATTATAGTTTATGCCGGGGCTATCATGGTTTTGTTTTTGTTTGTTATCATGTTCCTGAACCTGAGAACAGAAAATGAGGAAATGAAAAAACAAAAAACCATTTATGCCGCTGTGGTTACAGCGGTAATTCTGGGTGGTATAATAATTATTTTCTTGCGCAGAGCAGACCGCGAACCGGTTAACCCGTTAACCTATAATTCGCAAACTGGTATGGTAGAGATTTTGGGTAGAACGCTTTATGGAGAATACCTTTTACCATTCGAATTGATTTCGGTGCTATTTCTGGTTGCCATGGCAGGAGCCGTAATGCTTGGAAAACGCGAAGCAGGCGAAAGACATTTCTAAGACTCTTATTGAAATCAAAATAAAGGGATAGGAATCCCTAATATTGAAAAATCCTTTCCCGACGGGGAAAGGATTTTTTTGTTTGTAGAGCCGCAATGCTTGCGGCTCAGCGTAGAACAAGTTTAATGATTAAAATGGGTTTCCAATTATAATACCTGACTAATCAATTTATTGTGCACAAATGCCCCTGAAGCCGCAAGCATTGAGATATTTCATTAATTCAAGGATTTAACAGATTGTTTTTATGTATTTTCTCATCATAAATCAATTCATTGTACACAAATGACCCTGAAGCCGCAAGCATTGCGGCTCTACGAAATTCGAATTGATTTCGGTGCTATTTCTGGTTGCCATGGCAGGAGCCGTAATGCTTGGAAAACGCGAAGCGGGCGAAAGACATTTCTAAGACTCTTATTGAAATCAAAATAAAGGGATAGGAATCCCCGATATTGAAAAATGAGGCTGTCTAAAAAGGTCTAAAAAATAGGAATCCCCGGTCAAAAAAGACGCGGGGATTTTTCTTTGTTCCTCTAAAAAGTGTTATCTTAGAGGTGCAACACAAAGAGAAGATGAAGATACAT